>DATCRI010000062.1 GCA_036569045.1 Chthoniobacterales bacterium
CCGGGAAACCGTCCGATATTTCTCGCAGGAGAAGAGAAAAGCCCGTCTCCGGGCCGGCCGTTCCCCTCCCCAAACCATCCACCCATCCCCGCCATGAGACCGCTTCTCTTCGAGAACTGCCGCTCCTACCTCCTCGCCCACGCCGCCCCGCCGCCGCCGGAGACGCCACCTCCGCCGCTTCGCGCGATCACGATCTCCCGCCAAACCGGAGCTGGCGCGATCACCGTCGGGCGGCTCCTCATGAACGAATTCGAAAATCGTCCGGGCCACGATCCGCATCGCCCGTGGGCGGTCTTCGACCGGGAACTCGTGCAGCGCGTCCTGCGCGACCACAAACTTCCGTCGACGCTGGAGCCCTATCTGCCGGAGGACTCCCGCCCGAAGGTCATCGACGTCATCGAAGACCTGCTGGGGATCCATCCGCCGAACTGGACCCTCGTCGAACACACGAAGCACACCATCCTTCGTCTTGCCGAGACGGGGAATGTCATCATCGTCGGCCGCGGCGGAAACCTCGTCACGAAGAGCCTCGGCCACGTCTTTCATGTCCGCCTTGTCGCGCCAATCAATACCCGCGTCCGCCACATTCGGGATTACTACAACCTCAGCCAGGCCGATGCCGTGGACTTCATCAAAAAGGAAGACCGCGCCCGGGCTCGCTACATCCGCGAGCACTTCGCTGCCGATGTGGAGGATTCGCTCCAGTATCACCTCACGATCAACACGGGCCTCATCGGATTCCCCCAGACTGCGCATCTCATCGCGGACGCGGTCTTGCAGACGATGTCCGCGTCACCCCCGCGCAATTCAGGAGCCGTCATGGCCAATATCCGGAGAGTCGAATGATTCCGGTGGGAGAGAATCCGAACGAGATCAGCCTCCGCATTTCTCTTCCAAAACCATGAAATCCCACGATTCATCCGACCTCGATGGCCACCTTCCCGCCTCGTCCCCGGCGCCGCGTCCCGGCCGATCCATTCGCGCAGATCGCAGTGTGAAGTTCAGCGTGAGCATGCCGACTGATCTCGTAAACTTCCTCGATTCCCGGTGCGTGGCCTTCCGCACGGGACGCAGCGAGTTTCTGCAACTTATCGTGGATGCCGAGCGCGACCACCCGCGCCGCGAATTCACGAAACGCGCCCGCACCGCGACTCGCACCGCTTAGGCAACGTTCTCCCGAAATCTCGGAAAAAGAGAGCCGATGGCCGGATTTGAACCGGCGACCCGCTCATTACGAATGAGCTGCTCTACCCCTGAGCTACATCGGCGTGACGTCCGATCCTTCGCAGATCGGGACTGGAAAGAATGCACGGTCTGCGCCCGCGCTCAATCATAAATTGCGACGAAACGCTACTCGTCGGCTTCCACGTGGGCGGCGTCGGCGCCAATCGCCGCGCACAAGCCCTTGCGTCCGCGCACCTTCACGAAGTCGAGGAAGCGCCTGCCCTCCGGCCCCCACTCCATCTCGAGGCTCTTCTCGATGGCCTGGCTTACGTTCATCCCGCTCCGATAAATCAGATTGTAGGCGCGCTTCACGTCCTGGCGGGCCTCGGCGCCGAGCCCCTTGCGACGCATCCCCACGGCATTGATGCCGCAAATGACGTTGATGATCTTCCCGACCGTGAACGGCGGGACATCCTTGCTCCATGCGGTGCCGCCACGGATCATCGTCATGTCGCCGACGCGGATGAGCTGGTGAAACACCGCGCCGCCGCCGAGCACGACGTCGCTGCCGACCTGCACGTAGCCAGCGAGCAGGCAGTTGTTCGCGATTACGTTGCGGTCACCGATCTCGACATTGTGGCCGGCGTGAACGCCGACCATGAGGAGGTTGCCGTTGCCAATGCGCGTGGCGGTGCCGGCCTTCGTGCCGCGGTGAATCGTCACGTATTCGCGCAGGACATTGTCGTCGCCGATCACCACTTCGCTCGGAATCGATTCATCGTGGGCGAAATCCTGCGGAGCGGCGCCGATCACCGCGCCGTAGCCGACGAGGTTGCGAGCGCCAAGGGTCACGCGACTCGTGAGGATCGCGCGGGCCTGGATCGTGCAGTCGTCCCCGATCGTCACTTCGTCCTCGATCACCGCTCCCGGGCCGATGGTGATATTTTTGCCCAGACGGGCGCGGGGGCTGACGATGGCGGTGGGATGAATATTCATGAACGACGGAATTCCCGGCGACAGACCGAACTCCGGCTGCCACGGCGGGGAACGAAGACATCGGCTGCTTTGCCTGGAGTGTCAAATCCCGAGCATCGCCCTCCGTTGAGAGAAAGCATTTCCAAGCCGTCCCCGGCTTGCTATGACGCCCATCCATGGGCTGCCAGATTGTGGATCATCCGTTGGTGCGTGCGAAACTGACCGTGCTGCGCGATGCGGCGACGCCCTTGCAAGGTTTTCGCGATGCGTTGCACGAGTTGAGCCTCCTCGTGGGTTACGAGGCGCTCCGCGATCTCGAAGAAGAGACGTTCACCGTTCCCACGCCCCTGCAGCCCGCCCGGGGAGCGCGCATTCGCGACGCCATCTTCCTCATGCCGATCCTCCGCGCAGGTCTGGGCATGGCCGAGGCGCTCTCGGAATTGCTGCCCGATGCCCCCGTCGGCCACATCGGCATGTTTCGCGACGAACTCACGCTCGAGCCACGGCCCTACTACCTGCGCGTGCCTCCCGGCATCGCCGAGGCCAATGTCGTGTGCGTCGATCCGATGCTGGCCACTGGCAACAGCGCCGTCTCGGCAATCGACCAGCTCAAGAAGGCGGGCGCGAAGCGGCTGCGCCTCGTGTGCGTGGTCGGATGCCCCCAGGGCGTCGAGCGCATGCTCTCCGCGCATCCCGACGTGCCAATCTATCTCGCCGCGATCGATGACGGACTCAACGAGCGCGGCTACATCGTGCCGGGCCTCGGCGACGCCGGCGACCGCTATTACGGCACGTAGGCCGATTACATCGGCGGCGCAAGAATGCGCACCTTGGGATCGGCCTGCCGGGCGGAGCTGAAGATCAGGGGCGGATTCGTCGAACGCACCTCGTAACCCGTCAGCACGAATTCCGGATAGATCGTGTCGCTGGCCGGCTCATACACCCGGTCGCCCGAGAAATAGCCGCGCAGGGTGTATTCGAAATTATTGTCCGCGCCGAGGCGGCCCTGCTGGCGATCCGGCGCGAGCGTCTTCTGCTCGTTCATCATCACGAGCTTCGCCGTGCTCCAGGGTTTGCCCGGTTCGCGCACCCAGCCCCACATCTTGTAGTCCACCTTGTAGAAGCGGCGGCCGATGAAATAGTCGCCCGGCGTCTCCGCCCGGATGGCGGCATTCATCGCCTCGCGACGCGCGGCCTGCTCGGACTGCATCGTTTCGCAGCCGGGCAGCACCACGGCAAGGAGGACGGCGACAACGACGACGGAAATACGACGGAAGGCTTTCATGAAATCGGGCAATGCAACGGCTTCGTCAGGCAACCTCAACGCTTGCGCATGAGCCAGTAAATTTCGCCGGGCCACCACGGGAACGCTCCCCCCCAGCGGAGGTTGAATCGCATCCACGCCGCGGAATTTTCCAGCGAGCTGCCCTTGCTGCGCATGAGAAACGCGCCGCTGACGAATTCCGTCGTGCAGCCGGCCGCCTCGCCCATCTTGCGGACGCGCTCGGGCGAAAACACGCTCACGTGGCCCATCGGGCCGGCGGTCTTCCGGACGGAGGCCTGCCGCGTCGCGACGAGGAAGTCCGGAAGCACCGGGAATCCTCCGATGAGGACGCCGCCCGGGCGGATGCGCCTGGCAATCTTCGCGAGCACCGCCTCCGGCTCGAACAAATGCTCGAGCACGTGCAGGAGCACCGCGGCATCGTAATCACGCGGCAGGTCGAAGGCGGGATCCTCGAGATTCGCCTCGAAGAAGTCGTCGTAGCCGGCCTTGCGGAGTTTCTCCGTGAGCATCACCGCGTCCACGGCGGTCCAGGTGCCCAGGGCCGGCACCACCGGCGCGGACCGGACAAATTCCAGGAACTGGCCGGTGTGCACGCCGATCTCGGCGACATCCAGCGGGCGGCCGGCGCGCCCGGCTTCCACGCGCAGCAGATGGTAGCCGAACCAGTAGCGAAGCAGGCGGATCGGGTAGCGAACGGACTTCGCCTCCTTCGGCATTCCGAAGCGCTTCGTGCGCACCACGGGATTGTCGGCGAGAAAATCGATGTCCCAGTCGAGGGGCTGATAGGCTTTCAAGGGCAGGCATCCTGCGAAGCTGCTCGCAGGCGGTCAAGTTTCGCCTCACATGCGATTCCCCTGCATGGATCACATCTACAAAAAAATCGAATTGGTCGGCAGTTCTTCCGAGGGCATCGAGAAGGCCGTCGAAAATGCCCTCGCCCGCGCGGCGACCTCGATCCGCAACCTGCGCTGGTTCGAGATCGTCGAGACCCGCGGCCACATCGAGGATGGCCGGATCGCGCACTGGCAGGTGACGATCAAAGCCGGCTTCACGCTCGACGCGTGCGACGCGTGATCGCTCAGGCCGCCTTGCCGCCGGTCGGTCGACCTTCGTCCGCGTCGATGTAGTCGAACATCACGACAATGTCGTCGCGGTCGGAGAAGCCGCTCTCCGCCTTGCGCTCGATGAGCTTCGCCACGACCTCGTCGTTCCAGCCGCGCTTGCGCATGAAATCGCTCCAGACCTCGACCTGCTCCTCCGTCGGGCGAAAGCCCTGCGAGAAACACCACTCGAGCACGGCGGCATCGTCGAGCCCCTCGCGCACGCGGGCGACGACATCGGCGTAGTCGACCTGCAGAAATTTGCAGCATCGATCGTCGAAGCTGATGCCCAGATTGGGACGCAGATCCTCGCGGAGTTCCCCGGCATCATTCAGCCGGATTTTTTCGAGCATGCGCCGAAAATAGACGATGCCTTCGATGCGGGCGTAGGGCGAACAGGGAACCTTCATGGCTGGGCAGTATCCGGCGCGGCGGGCTTTTTTTCAAATAACGAACTGAGGATGAATATGACCGCTGCCACGCAGATGCAGGAGTCGGCGATGTTGAAGGCCGGCCACGGACTGGCGAATGGCACGTGGAGGTCGAAGAGCAGGAAATCGACGACGTAGCCGTGCAGCAGACGGTCGGTGAGATTCCCGAGGATGCCAGCCGCGAGCAGCGCCGCACCGAGGGCCATCCACCGGTCGCTGAACGCGCCGCGCCGGGCAAAAATGGCCAGCGCGATCAGGGCGACGCTCGAGAGCCCGATGAAGAACGCGTTGTTGTTCGAGAGCAGGCTGAACGCCGCGCCGGTATTGTGCCACTGGACGAGCGTGAAGAAATCCGGAATCACCGGCCGCGGGTGGTCCGGGCTGATGAAATGCAGCACGAGCGCCTTCGTCAACTGATCGAGCAGGTAAAGCGGCAGCGTCACGCCGAGGAGGAGACGGATCATGCCGGCACCACCTCCGCGCAGCGGTCGCAGAGATCGTCGTGAGCGGCGTCCGCTCCCACGCTCGGCACATAGCGCCAGCAACGGGCGCAGCCGGTGTGGCTCGATTTCGCAACGGAGGCCGCGACCTCGTCACCGGCGACGAACTGCAGCTCGCTGATGATGAAAAACTCCTCGAGCTCGGCGCGATCGGCCTCGAGCCGGGCAATCTGCCCGGCCGGCGCCGTGAGCATGACCGTGGCCTCGAGCGACTTCGCGATCGTCTTCGCCTGGCGGGCGGGCTCGACGGCCTGCTGATAAACCGCGGCGCGCAGCTTCAGCCACTCGTCCACGCGCTGCTCGAGGGCCTCGTCGCGGAGCGCGGCGTCGACCTCCGGGAAGTGCTCGAGATGAATGCTCGTGGTGTGGCCTCCGAACGTCCATGCCTCGTCGGCGGTGAAGGCGAGGATCGGCGCGAGCAACCGCGTAACCGCGTCGAAGCACGTGCGCATCACGGTCTGCGTGGCGCGGCGGCGCGGGGAATTCGCGGCGTCGCAGTAAAGGCGATCCTTGGTCACGTCGACGTAAAGCGCGCTGAGGTCGACGGTGCAGAACTGGTTCAGCGTGTCGAAGACGGTGCGGAATTCGTAGGCCTCGTAGGCCGCGCGGCATTTCGCGATGACCTCCTGGAGGCGGCTGAGCATCCAGCGGTCGATGATGGTGGCGCCGGAGAGATCGTCACCGGAGAAGCCTTCGAGATTCGCGAGCAGGATGCGCAGGATGTTGCGGAAGCCGCGGTAGCGCTCGGCGACCTGCTTGAAGACGTCTTCACCGAAGGGCACCTCGTCGGTGTAGTTCACCGTGGAGACCCACAGGCGCAGGATGTCGGCGCCGTATTGGTTGATGAAATGCTCGGCATTCATCGGCTTCGCGTAAGTCCCCTGCTCCGACTTGGAGACCTTCTTGCGCGTGTCCTTGTCGACGACGAAGCCGTGCGTGATGACGGTGCGGTAGGGCGCGCGGCCGTGGAGCGCGATGCTCGTCATGAGCGAGCTCTGGAACCAGCCGCGGTGCTGATCGGTGGCCTCGAGATAAACGTCGGCCACGGACGAGCCGCCGAGCTCGGGACGCTTCGCGGTGACGGCGGTGTGGGACACGCCGGAGTCGATCCAGACGTCGAGCGTGTCGTTGCGGCGGGTCGTGCCGGCGGGCAGGCCGAGCATTTCCGCCCACGCGGCGTCGTCCTTTTCGAACCAGTAATTCGTGCCGTGCTGCTCGACGAGGTCGGCGACCCGGCGGGCGAGGTCCGCGTCGAGGATCGGCGCGCCGGCGGCATCGTAAAACACCGGGAGCGGAACGCCCCAGGTGCGCTGGCGCGAGATACACCAGTCGGGCCGGGCTTCCACGGTGCCGTAGATGCGATTGCGGCCCCAATGCGGCAGCCACGTGACACCGTCGATGGCCGAGAGCGCGTCGCCGCGAATGGCGTCGATTTTGATGAAGAACTGCTCCACCGCGCGGAAGACGACCGGCGTCTTCGAGCGCCAGCAATGGGGGTAGCTGTGAAGGTATTTCCGCTCGCCGAGGAGCGCCTTGATTTCACGCAGGTGCGCCACGACATCGGCGTTCGCGTCGAAGACATATTTGCCGGTCCATGCGGGCATGCCGGCTTCCTCGGTGAGACGGCCGGCGTCATCGACGGGCGAAAGGATCGGCAGACCGTGCTGGCGCCCGGCGATGTAGTCGTCCGCACCGTGGCCGGGCGCAATGTGCACCTGGCCGGTGCCGGTATCCATCGTCACGAAGTCCGCCGTGATCACGCGTGACGTCCGATCGAGAAACGGATGTTTTGCCTCGAGGCCGGCGAGTTCCTCCCCGCGCACGGTGGCGACTTCGCCGAAGATCTGCAGCTCGGCTTCCTTCGCAAAGGCCTCGAGCAACGGCCGCGCGATGAAAAAGTCCTCCGCCCAGCCGTCGCGACCGAGCGTGACGAGCACGTATTCCTGCTGCGGCGAGACCGCGATGGCGACATTCGCGGGCAGCGTCCACGGCGTGGTGGTCCAGATCACCAGGTTCGCCCGGCCCGCGAGCGGACCGGTGACGAGCGGGAATTTCACGTAGATCGCCGGGTCGGTGCGATCGGCGTATTCGACCTCGGCTTCGGCGAGCGCGGTCTGCGCGCCGGTGCTCCAGTAGACGGGTTTTTTCGACTGGTAGACGAGTCCCTTTTCGACGAAGCTGGCGAACGCGCGGATGATTTCGGCCTCGTAGCCGGGATCGAGCGTGAGATACGGCTCGTCCCACGTGCCGAAGACGCCAAGGCGGCGGAACTGGCCGCGCTGCACGTCGATGAATTTCCGCGCATATTCCTCCGAGCGGCGACGCACCTCCACCGGCGAGAGCCCCCGGGATTCCTTCACGACCTTGAACTCGATCGGCAGGCCGTGGCAGTCCCACCCTGGCACGAACGGCGCGCGGAACCCGAGCATCGAGCGCGACTTCACGATCAAATCCTTCAGCACCTTGTTCAGCGCGGTGCCCATATGCACGTCGCCGTTCGCAAAGGGAGGACCGTCGTGCAGCACGAAGAGCGGCGCATCGGCGCGGGCGGCCTGAATCTGCTCGTAAAGCCTGGCTGCCTCCCATTTCGCAAGCATCTCCGGCTCGCGGGTCGCAAGGCCCGCCTTCATCGGAAAATCGGTCTTCGGCAGGTTCAGCGTGTTCTTGTAGTCGCTCATCGAGAAAACCGCCTTGGATACCATTCGCCCGGGTCGGGGTCAATCCAACCGCCATTTTTCTCTGTAAATCCTCCGGAATACATCAACTGTCTCTACGGTGTATAAAAATCTACTTGCGTGGATTGCAGACTCTGCAATGATGCGCTTCGTCATGTGGATTGCCACGCCTCAGTCGAAAACTTCTCTGGAGAGACCGCCCCGGACTCATCTCAAGTGGCTGTTTTCGATTCAGCTGATCGTGGTGTCGGTGCTCTATTCGGTTTCCGTGCTCTACAACAATGCCCGGTCGAATCCCCACGGCGTCGAGACGATTCAGGATTTCTACGCCCGCTACGGGAATCCGCCTCAGGTCGAGACCTTCACGATCAATGGCCGCACGTATTATCGGGTGATCGGTGAAATCACCGCTCCCCTCGCCCTCCCCAATGGCGCGCCGCAATACATTTTCAACGCGTCGGGCCGCCTCGTGGACTGGACTCCCGCCGTGAAGAACGACCCGGATTTCGTCGCTCGCTGGAGCGACAACACGGCCAAGGAAATGGTCGTTTCGCATTTCCTCGAGCAATTCCCGCCGAACTGAATCCATTTTCGGCACTGCCGACGTTCAAAGGATGCCACCATGCGGCCGGAAAACATTCTTTCGTTGCCGCGCGAATCGGAGGGATTTCCCCCCAGACAGTTCATGGGCGAGATACTGCCGCGTTTCCGTGCAAAACCTCGCGTTACCAACAGGGCAAATGCCGATTTTTCCGCGAATTCCTACTGACGTTTCAGAGCGGTCCTGAAATCATCGAGGTCACTCGATTTTTGAAAATGAAATCTCCGGTCATCCTGGTGTCGGCCATTGCCGCATTCGCTTTCACGCTCGCGGCTTCCGATGGGAAGGCCGCCGAACCGACTTACCTGATGCCGACCGGACGAGGCGGCGGGCAACCCGACAACGGCATTCAGCCTTTCGATCCGAATCCGGCCGGCCCCGGTTCGCCCACGCGGCAATTCCTCACTTATGGTGCTGACGCGGATGGCAACACGATCCCGGTGAAGACCGTGCGGATTACGAACAACACCGCAAACACCATTTATCCTGTGATTCGGGACCCCAACTCGAAGGTTCTCGCAAGCAACAAGGCAGTCGGCCTCTACGATCCCTACGATCCGCCGAATATGGAATACCGCGGCTACATCGGCTACGAGGAAGGCGGGAGCTACTATTTCGGCCTGAAGACCGGCCAGAGCATCCTCGTGCCCATTCCGCTGGTTTTCTGGAACGGAGCGCGCATCGGAATCGGGACCGACGGGAAATACCTCGCGATCAAGGGAGGCACGCTGCCCAATCCGCTGACCTACGACGCGAACGCCTTCCGCTCCATTGCCAATGCCGCGACCAGTAACAACACGATCTCGAACGGCGTCATCATGTGGTATCGCGCCGGGAAAGCCGAAGCGCCCAACGACGACACCGAAGATCAGCTCGCGGAGTGGACCATTCGCGACCACACCTACCTCGTCAATCCACAGATCACCGCGAGAACCAACAGCGAAATCCCGGACAACGAACTGGTCACGCTGATGAATTACGACGTCTCCAACGTGGACAATCTCTATCTGCCGGTGGCCATGGAGGCCAACGACGTGTGGGTGGTGCCGCAGGGCGCCGGCACCGGGCCGAATCCGAACCGCACAGGCTGGAAACCGGGCTCGACCCCCGATGTCTTCGGCTGGACCGGCGCCGTGAACACGATCGACTTCCTGCAATCGAAGATCCGGGTGTTCACCGCCGACAACAACCAGCTCCTCGGGCAGTATTTCGGAGGGAAGGGCTGGCCGTATTACAACATTCCCAACCCCACCAACGACCCCAAGGCGCCCCTGAAGATTCCTTCCGGCGCCAACGTCTTCGCGCAAAGCCCGCTCCGGGATGTCGAATCGAGTTACAAGGACGGCACATGGCAGACCGCGAAATACATGCTCTCGAGCGGCGGCACGCTGCCGATCTCGGCCACCCTCGGCTGGGCCGGAGGCACGCCCGATCCCGTGGGAAGCACCACCCTGCACCTTCTCGCCGACAACGAAATTTTCGCGTTTCTGGAGATTGGCTATCTCGTCAGCGACCCGAAGGCGGATCCCCCGCTGCCGCAGTGCATTCAGGACGGCACCACCGTCACCGGCGTCGATCGCACGGAACATACGGTCACCTTGAGCAAACCCATCCTCCAGACGACCGAGGCCCGGGCGTTCACGTTCAGCCGGCCCGTGAGCGACTACGCCTCCGAGGCCATGATCAAACTCTGGTATTCCTGGGCGCAATACTACCTCGCGCATTGGCAGGACCAGACGCCCGGCGCGCCCTCGGCCCCGGTCGCGATCAACGGAACCATCGACGCGCTGACGGCCACGCTTTCGTTCAACGAGCCGCATCCCGAGCTCGTCAAGGGCATGGCGGTCACGGGCGGCGGACTCGACAACGCGCAGACGGAGGTCGGCGTTCACCAGGGCAACGCCATCATCCTCGAAATCGCCGGCGATAAAAAATCGGTCATCCTCAGCCAGACACCGGCCACCGGCTCGACGAACGCGCCGTTCACCTTCCACCCTCCGCAAGCCCTCCTTTACACCCCCACCGCGCCGGGCGACCCCGGCTATCCGCTCATCGGCGACAAGTTCGTCTTCACCGGCGAGCCCGCATGGCACGATCCCTACACGTTCTCCCAGCAGGTCTACATGATCATGGCGTCCATGAACCAGATCGGCCAGCCGAACAACAACAACATCTCGAAGTTCATGCAGGACATCGTCGGCGCCAACATGGGCTACATCTTCACCGACGCCGCCAAGGCAACAGTCGACGCCCAGATGGTGATCGCGATGATCCGCGACATGATCAAGTCGGTGCTGCGCGGCGTCACCGATTTCACGAAATATCCCGACGTCGTCGATGCCCAGGGGAACCACACGGTCTGGTATCCCGACCCGGCCGAACCGCACGGCAACCAGCCATTCAATGTCTTCAACCTCGACCCGTTCGTCCGGTTCGTTCACGTCAATCTCGGATTCACGGGCTACGGATTCTCCGTGGACGACGACACGGCTGACGTCGGTGCCGGCGGCGCCTCCCAGCTTCAGATTTCCGTCACGGAAACAGGCGGACTGAAGAACACGAATCCCTGGACCATCCAGGCGCCCTACGGCCCGATCCGAAACATCTCGCTCCTCTACTCCGGGCCCGCCAGCGCGACGAACGGCGACACGCTCTACAACGCCATCCAGAACGTCAGCAACACGACGCCGATCCGGATCACGACCCCGAGCCCGCACCGCCTCTCCGATGGCCAGAAGGTGATCATCGACCAGGTTGGCGGCGACCCCGCCGCCAATGGCACGTTCAGGATCGGCAACGTCTCCCGGTTGACGTTCGATTTGTTCGACGCTGCCACGGGCAAGATTCCGGTCGCTCCGACCGGGACCTACACGAGCGGCGGCCGCTGGGCCTATCCGCTCCATCCTTATATCGACACGATCGGTCTCAGCATGCCCGGAAACAACCTCACCACGGTCTTCTACCGCATCACCGGGGACGACGCGCTCGGCACCTTCCTCGGGACCTCCGTCTCCGTGAACGGCGTCGACAAGAACAAGTCCACCGGCGTCGGGTTCCGCGTCTGGCAGCTCGGTCGGCAGGATGTCGGCCGCCTCCTTCTCGACGCCGACCTCACCGACGCCAATGGCTCTCCCCTGCCCGCCGGCACCTATTCCTTCACGTTCTTCGGACTCGGAGACACGATCACGCCGCCGCCGACCGCCGTCCCGACGAATGTCGGCAACACCGCCTATCTCGAAAAGCTCGGCCGCGAAGTGGTCAAGGCAAAGCAGATCGACGATCCCGAGAAACGATCCCGCGTGCTCAAGCGGCTCCGCGCCTGGATGCGAATCGTTCGGCGCGGAGTCGATCCGGATTCCCGGGAAGGCGAGCTCAAGCGCGATCTGATCAACGCCCGCACCCTCGAGGATCCCGAGCGGCGGGAAAAAGAAGTCGAGCGCATCAAGAGAAAGCTCAAGCAACTCGAGGACTAGGACGTCACTCCCCTATCCGTCGGAACACGAGGGACCGTCTTGATTGCAGGAACGCCAGCGCCACGCATGGGTGATAATCGCAGAAACGAATTTGCGGTCGCCAGACTCGACCAAGGTTCCCCGATTGCAGCTTCGTCGACCTTCGCTACACTTCCCACCCATGATGTTTCGCTCCGCCGCTGTTGCTGATGCTCCGCCCGCCACCAGGAAGACTCCGCTCCGCGCGGAGGTTGCGCTCGAAGATACGTGGGACCTGACGCCCCTCTTCGCGAACGATGCGGCGTGGGAGGCAGACTTCGCGGCGCTGGGCTCGGATTACCGGAAGATCGCTGATTTCCGCGGTCGCATCGCCGATGGCGCGAGCGTGCTGGCCGAGGCGCTGGAATTCGAGAAGACGATCGATCTGCGCGTCGAGACGCTGAACCAGTTCGTCGCGCTGCGGACGACGGAGGACAGCGCGAACTCCGAGGCGCTGGCGCGCGAAGCCCGCTTCCAGGCGCTCTGCGTGCACATCGGCGAGGCGTTTTCGTTCCTCGGGCCGGAAATCCAGGCGCTCGATGACGCGACGTTCGGGGCCTTTCTTGCGGACCCTGCCCTCGCGGATTGGACGACGCCGCTCAAGAAACTGCGCCGACTGAAGGCGCACACGCTCTCGGCCGCGGAGGAACGACTGATGGCGCTCGGCTCGAATGCGATGTCGGGCCACCAGGAGACGTTCTCGCAACTGACGAACGTGGACATGAAGTTCGGCGTCGTGCGCGATGGCAAGGGCCGCGACGTCGAGCTCACGCAGAGTTCGTTCTCGTCGCTGCTCGTCCAGCGCGACCCGGCCGTGCGCAAGGAGGCCTTCACGAAATTCTATACCGAGTTCGACGACCACAAGTTCACCCTCGCCTCGACACTGGCCAGCTCGGTGCGGGCGGACGTGTTCAGCGCGCGCGCGCGGAATTATCCCTCGGCGCGCGAGGCGGCGCTCTTCCGCGACGACGTGCCGGTGAGCGTTTACGACGCGCTCATTGCGTCCGTTCGCAAGAATCTGCCCGCGCTGCATCGCTACTACGACCTGCGCAAACGCCTGCTCGGGCTCGACGAGATTCACCACTACGACACGTATGTGCCAATCGTCGACGGCGTGGAGACGCATTACACGTGGAACGAGGCGGTCGACATGGTCATCGAGTCGCTCGCGCCGCTCGGCGCCGAATACACGACCGCGCTGCGCCACGGCCTGCTCGAAGGCCGGTGGGCGGATCGTTACGAGAACAAGGGCAAGCGCTCCGGCGCCTTCAGCTACGGCACCTACACCTCCCCGCCCTACATCATGATGAACTACAAGGCGGACGTTTTCTCGGACGTCTTCACGCTCGCGCATGAGGCCGGTCACTCGATGCACACGTGGCACTGCCAGAAAGCGCAGCTCTACCAGAACTACCACTACCCGATCTTCCTCGCCGAGGTAGCGTCGACCTTCAACGAGGAGCTCCTCCTCCACAACCTGCTCGAGAAGACGACGGACCTGAAGATGCGCGCGTATCTGATCAGCCGGCAGATCGATGACTTCCGCGGCACGCTCTTCCGGCAGACGATGTTCGCCGAGTTCGAGAAGCTCGCGCACGCGGCCGAGGAGGCCGGCGAGGCGCTCACCCTCGACACAATGCGCACGATCTACCGCGGGTTGCTCGATGCCTATTTCGGGCCGGACTTCGCGATCGACGAATGCCTCGAGCTCGAGTGCCTGCGCATCCCGCATTTCTACAACGCGTTCTACGTCTACAAATACGCGACCGGCCTCAGCGCCGCCGTCGCGCTGAGCGAGCAGGTGTTGAAAACCGGCGACGCGACGCGCTACCTCGGCTTCCTCAAGTCGGGCGGCTCGAAATTCCCGATCGACACGCTCGTCGAGGCGGGCGTGGACATGCGCCAGCCTTCGGCCGTCGACGCCGCGCTCGGCATCTTCGCGCAGCGCGTGGAGGAGCTCGAGGGGCTGCTCGTCGGCTGAGAAAGTCCCCGCGACCTCCTGGCGGACCGCCCCCCGTCAGTAGAACCACCTCGCGCTTCGCGTCGGCTCGCGCCGACGTCACCACGTCGGGTGACCTCAGGCGGCCTTTCGAGCCGCGACCCGGCTAATTTTTCCCGGCAGCCGGAGCGTCTTTCTTGTCAGCGACTGCAGGCTGGGCGGCGTCGAGCGCCTTCTTCGCCGTGGCAAGATCGGACTGGGCTGCCCGCACCTTCTCCATCTTGTCGAAGACGGCCTGTTGCTCCGGCGTGAGGAGCGGGCGCAGTTCCTTGCGGGTCTCGTCGAGCACTGCCTTGATCTTCGCGCCTTCCTCCTTGCGGATGGCCTCGATCTTTGGCCGGGCCGCTTCCATGAGTTCCTTCGCCTTCGCTTTCTGCTCGTCCGTCAGCTTGAGCGCGTCCGCCATCGGGTGATCGCCGCACCGCTCGCCGCCAGGACCGCCCATGCCTCGAAAGCCCTTCGGTCCCATGGGCCCGCCGCGATGCATGCCCTTGTTTCTCCAATCCTTCCCGTCGGGCACCATCCCGCCTTTGTCGTCCCGATGATGCTTCCAACCGCGTTCCTTTCCAGGCGGCGTCTGCTGGTCGGCCTGGGCGGCGGCCGGCTCGGTATTCGTCGCAGCGGGGTCAGCCGCGTGGAGTGCGGCGACGGAGAGCGTCGCCAGCGCGATGAGAAACAGCTTCTTCATGCAGGAAGCAACCCGGCATCCCGCAGGAAGTTGCAAGCGGCGCGCAGCGTGTCCCTGGCGGCTCAATAAAAGATCAGACGCGCCCGCTCAGTCCCCGCATCGATGAGCGCCGCGCGCCGCCCGGGAAAGGCCGCGAGTAACTGCCGATCGTCGAGGAAGTTCAGCACCGGCATTGCCAGCCGCGTCTCGGTGATGCGGATGTCCAGCGGTCGCGTATCGAGGAACGTGAGGCCGGCGAACGAGCTGCCCACGGGCGCAAAAAGCTCGCCTTGAGTGGTGACGATCTCGCTCGCCGGCAGCGGCTGGGATCGCACTACGGCGAAGCCCGTCGGCTCGGAAGACTTCGCACCCTCCCCTCGCAGAGCCGGCCGATCGAGCCGCAGAAACAACGCCACCGCCGCAACCACCAGCGCCCCCGCGACCAGCATCCGCCGCCGCGCGCGGGCTCGCCGTCGTGACCGCGAGAGACGGAGGACCTGCCGCCGCGTGGTCTCGCGCAGGCCGGCGTCGCGAGACAGCACATCGTCGAGGAGAGCGGGATCAATCTTCATGGCGCAAGCGGTGGCGGAGTTGTTCCTTCAGCCGGCCGCGCAGGCGCGCGAGCCGGGATTCCAAGGCCTTCACGGAGCATCCGGCCCGCGCGGCGAGCGCGGCCGTGGATTCCCCCTCGTCGTATTTTGCGGCAAGCAGCGCCCGATCCTCCGGCGGCAGCCCCTCGAGGCATTCGGCGAGCAATGCGGCCAGCGCATCCTCACGAGGTGGAGCGACCGGCCCGCGGAACCAGCCGGCGTAGCACTCCATCAACGCCGTGTAGCGCGAGCGCCCGCGCGCCCCGTCCACCGCGCAGCTCCGCGCCACCACCGCCAGCCAGCCCCACAGCGCCTCCTCGCGATCGAACCGCCGCACATGCCGGGCAATCCGCACAAACGCCGCCTGCAACGCCTCGCCCGCCGCCTGCTCGTCCCCCCGGCAAAGCACGAAAAGATACCGCCGCAACCGCTCGAAATACCGCGCATGAAACTCCTCCCAAGCCGCCTCCTCCCCCGCCACGAGCCGCCGTGTGAGCGCGGCGACAGCGGCGTCTTCGTCGGACGCATCCACACACCCGGTGACCGTGCCATCGGCTCTCAAATCCTCGACGAGTGGACTAACGGCTACATGCATCGATTAGAACCCGGGTGCGGGCCTCACCTTGGACGCTCCGGTGTAAACGCCCGAGGGGTTTTCGATCGCCTCGTTGGCCTTTTGCTGCGCGGCAAGATCGCGAATCTTTTCACTCAATGCGCGGGCCTTCTCCTGCCAGTCCCCGATTTTCTTCGCCAGCACCTCATCCAATTCCGCCTGGAGTTTCACGATCTTCTCGACGGTCGGCCCGCGATCCCGCCGGAGTTGCGCAAGCACCTCGGGAATCTGCTTCACGCTCGCCTCCGGCCCGACCGCGATGAGCAGGCTCGTCTCCTTGTGAAAGCTCAACTGCGGCATCGGCTCGACCTTTGCCATCTTCCAACCGGTCTGGACGGCCGTCGTGATGTCCTCGATGGAATAGTTCTCCAGATACGGCGCGAGCTGGAAGTAACGAGTGATCGCCGGCGTATCAGCCAATTCGCTTTGGAGACGGAGCATGTCATCCTGCGGGCCACTGGACTTTACCCACCACACGGTGTCATCCCCGAGCGGCCCGCCTCCAGATTGAAAAGTCAGACTTACTTCCGCGCGCTCTACTCTCTTTTCTCCCTCCCCGGTTCTATGAATCCAAGCCTCCGTCTTTTGGGAGATCGCCGCCACCGCTTGAAACAGCTCCGGAACGGTGACGTTGTCCAACTTCAAAGGCATGATCCTCCGATCTCCATCCTTCGGAGGAACGATCAAGTTGAGATGCTTGCCCGTTGCCTTGCTGATCGCTGCGGCCAGCTCCGCGGGCGTGCCGCCGGGGAAATCGAGGTCGAAGCGCGTGAGCTTGCTTTCGTCGGCGGGGGCGGGCGTCGAGGATGATCCCGGCATCGGCGGGGCGGCATTCGGCGCCTCGATCGTCCGCACGATCCGACGCGGCGGCGCTCCAGAATCCTCCGCCCCGGCGGGACCGGCGATGAAGAGCAGGCATAGGGCAATGGGCAGCGGAAACAGGATTTTCATGGGGTGGGCTGAGGGAAATCTCTCGCCTCATCTCCATACACGCCCGTCGCCGCGAAAACCCTCGGATTTTTTTCGTCTGCCCCGACCGTCTACCTCGCCGTCAGCGCGAAACTTCGGTTTTGCCGCCACCGGGAGTTCCCGGTGCCTTCCGAACTTCGGTTTCGCACCGCCCTCGCCGTCGCTGGGGCCTCCAGACTTTCCCCGGAAGCGACGTCGCCGTCCCGGAGCCCTCCAGATCGAAGTCTGACCCCGACCGGGAGCTCCCGGTTGCCTCCAAACTCGAGTTTCCCTCCATCCGGGAGCTCCCGGTGGCCTTCGGACTCTTGTTTGGCCCCGCCGGCGGACTCTCGGTCGGCCCGCAGGAAAAAATCCACCATAATTCCTTGTCGATAACTGGGATAAAAGAGCGATCTTTAATTGACCGCCGCCCCGAATGATGGCATGAGGGCACGGAATCGTTCGGACCCAATCTGAACGCCAACCAACCACCAAAGAAAGGGAATCTTATGGCCGCGAGCACCTGGAAATATCTCGACAACCAATTCGACAACGCCACCGCGGAGAGCTACCGGCGGATGTTCA
Organism: Chthoniobacterales bacterium; assembly: GCA_036569045.1. Taxonomy (NCBI): domain Bacteria; kingdom Pseudomonadati; phylum Verrucomicrobiota; class Spartobacteria; order Chthoniobacterales; species Chthoniobacterales bacterium. The sequence goes on from DATCRI010000062.1 coordinate 17,625, forward strand.
TCCTCTGCACGGACCACGATTCGCGCCTTGACGGCCGAAAATCCGAGCCCGCCATCGCCCCGCTCGCCGTGCGCTTCCACCCCGTTTACGAGGCCTACGCCGTCGCCTATTCCCAGTGGACCGCCGCCAGCGGCGCCACGCGCGGTGGGGTGGCCGCCGTGCAGGCGCAGCTCGACCTGCTCTCCTCGACGAAGGCGCGCCAGTGGGACGTGAAGACCCTCGCCGTGTTCGACTCCGGCACGCCCGAGCACACCGCCATCTGGCCCGACGGTCGCGGCCCGCTGCAGACCGGCGCGATTGATCCCCGCATCGCCGCGGTGAAGGCCCTGCACACCCGCATGCAGCCCCACGCCGCCGCGCTCGGCGCGCCGCTTCTCGCCGAGGTGCTCGCCTTCCACGCCGTGCTCCTTGCCTTGCGCAATACCCAGCAGGGCCACGAGGGCGCGAAGGATGCCGACACCACCGCGCTCGAGGCCGCCCGCGTGGCCACGGCGGAGATGATGTATGGCAACCTCGGCCTGCTGATGGATGCCTTCCGCGCCACTCCCGCCGCGGTGGCCGATTTCTTCGACCTCTCGATCATCCGCGATACCACCCCGGCCGAGCCGCTGCCGGCGACGCCCGCGTAAAGGGGCGGCCGCCGTCGCTCAATCGCTCGCCGGCACTTCCTCGGCCTTCACGACCCGCGGCTTCCCCGTCTCGTCGAAGGCGACCGTGGCGTCGAGCGCGATCGCAATGTCGACCGGCTCGTCGTTGTCGAGATAGGACACCGTCGACGAGCCGTGAATTTCCACCGTGTTCGCATCGCCCCAGCGAAGCGCATCCCACTTGTCCCAGATGCGCCGCAGCGATGTGTCGGCCGGCTTGTTCGCGGCTTTCAGCTCCCGCTCCCGGGCGGGTTTGATGATCTCGTCAAAAAGGAGCGCCTCCGGGGAACCGAGCGGCCGAAAAGCATCCCGCTGCCTCCGAAACAAGGCCATCGTCTCGTAACGCCCGCCGGCGCGAAAATTCACCGCGACGGACCGGGAATCCTTCGACCAGACGAGCGACACCTCCTCCCCGGCGGATGCCATGATGTCCTCCGACAAATCCGCAACGCCCTTCCCGGAACTGGTCTCCACGATCCGGGCTCCGGACACGACCCCGTCGCTCTCGATGACCTCCAGCGCGAACTTTCCATCCGGCGACGGAAATTTGCGGGCCTCGTCCGGCTCCCCGGCCCACGCCAGGGCCCCGATGCCGAGAACAAGGGCGATGATTCTTCGCAAGGCAGCCATGGTGCAGCGATATCCGGGGAGAAATCGCCGGGGAAGATTCGATTGGCCGGTCGTCGGGGGATTTTTTCGCCGGAATCGAAAATTCCCGTTAAGAAAGGGTCGCCCCGCGCGTTGGCCCAGTAACCAGCCATGACCCCGGAATCCTTCATCGAGCGCACCCTGCGCCGCTACGAGCGCCCGCTCGTGAGCTACGCCCGGGCGATCACCGGCGACCTGGACTCCGCGCGCGACGCCGTGCAGGAAACCTTCCTGCGCCTCAGCCGGCAGAATCTCGAGGAAATCGAGCCACGGGTCGCTCCGTGGCTCTTCTTCGTTTGTCGGAACTGCGCGCTCGATCACTGCCGGAAGATTGCCCGCTTCTCCGCCGAGCCCGTCGATGACGACGCGCCGGACCACGGCCCCTCGCCCGCCGAGAGCGCCAGCGCGCAGGAGGACGCCGCCCGCCTCCGCCACCTTATCCAGCGCCTGCCCGAGCGGCAGCGCGAACTTGTGAGCCTGAAGTTCGACGCCGGTCTCAGCTATCGCGAGATCAGCGAAGCCACGCGCCTGAGCGTCTCGAACGTCGGCGTCCAGCTCCACAACGCCATCCAGACTCTCCGCACCCTGTGGAACCGCGATCCGCTCAAGGACGCGGAAAGCCTGCCCCTGTCATGAATTCCACCGCCGATCCCCGCATCACCGCCTACGCCCTCGGCGAACTCACCGGCCCCGAGCGCGAAGCCTTCGAACGCGAACTCGCCACCTCCACCGCCCTGCAACACGCCATGAAGGAAACCATTGCCGTCGCCGAAGCCATCCGCGCCCTCCCCTCGGAAGAAGACACCCTTCCCGAAGAGCAGCGCGCCGCTCTCCTCGCCCGCTGCGCCGGGAATCTCGAGGCTGAGGCGCGGCAGCGCGCCATCCGTCGCCGCGTCGGCGTTCTCGGCATCACCGCGCTCGCGGCGAGCATCACCGTGGCCACGATTCTCAGCCTGCCACGGAAAACCGCAACGCCCGTTCCGACGACGCCTCTTGCCGTAAACGCCCCGCCGCCGCCAACACCGGCCGAGCAATTGCCCGCGGCCAGCCCCGCGGGCACGCCGGTGCTCCTGGCCGGAGCGGACGGCTACGTGCAGGGGCACGACACCGGAAGCCTCGTCGCCCGCCAGCAGGAAGCGCCGCTGAGCGATTCCGAAAGATCGGACCTCGTCGGGGGCGGGCGGAAAGCCGAAGACCAGGAGAGTGCCGACATCCAGACGCGCGACCGCCTGCTGGCGCAGACGAAGGGACCCGCGCCCCAGACCGCAACCGTGGCCGCCGTGGGCGCCATTGCCCCGGCCAGCGCTCCGGCAGCAGCGCTGGCGCCCGCCCAAAGCCTTGCCAAGGTCAGACAGTCTCCCGAGCAGACTGGCCCCAAATCCGAAACTTTCTTCGGCTCCCCGATGGCCGGCGCGACCGCCGATCTGGCGACCGCGCCGCGTGGCGCTGAAACGGCCGGGTGGAGCGGCGCCGTCGATGAGGTGCGGGCGTTCCGGCATCCAGAGCCGTTCGACGCAGCGATTCGGGCGGGAGCGGAACCCGATGCGGAGACTTACGCGCCGATCACCGGCAATACCTTCCAGGCCGTCACCGCGGCGCCGCTGTCGACATTCTCGATCGACGTCGATACCGCGAGTTACTCGAACGTCCGTCGCTTCCTCGTCAGCGGCCAGCAGCCGCCGGCGGACGCCGTGCGCCTCGAGGAGCTCATCAACTACTTCCCTTACAATCTGCCGCAGCCGAAGGACTCGGCGCCGTTCTCCATCACCACGGAGGTCAGCCATGCCCCATGGAACGAGCGGCATCTTCTCGCCCGCATCGCGCTGAAAGGTCGCGACGTCGCGGTGGATAAGCTCCCGCCGAGCAACCTCGTCTTCCTCGTCGATGTATCGGGCTCGATGAAAGCCGACGACAAGCTCCCGCTGCTCAAGCGCTCGCTGCGCGAACTCGTCCAGCGCCTCACGCCCCTCGACCGCGTCGCCATCGCGGTCTACGCCGGCTCCTCCGGCCTTGCGTTGCCCTCGACCAGCGGCGAAGACCAATCGCGCATCCTCGCGGCCATCGACCGCCTCGAGGCCGGCGGCTCGACGAACGGCGCATCGGGCATCCGGCTCGCCTACGAAACCGCCCGGGAAAACTTCCTCAAGGAAGGCAACAACCGCGTGATCCTGTGCACCGACGGCGATTTCAACGTCGGCGTCACCAGCCACGACGAGCTCACTCGCCTCATCGAGCGCGAACGGAAATCCGGCGTGTTTCTCTCCGTCCTGGGCTTCGGCACCGGCAACCTCAAGGACGCCACGATGGAAAGCCTCGCCGACAAGGGGAACGGCAACTACGCCTACATCGACTCGCCCGCCGAGGGCCGGAAGGTGCTCGTCGAGCAAATGGGCGCCACGCTCTTCACGATCGCGAAGGACGTGAAGATCCAGGTGGAATTCAATCCCGCCACCGTCGCCGGCTACCGACTCATCGGCTACGAGAACCGCCTGCTCGCGAAGGAGGACTTCAACGATGACACGAAGGACGCCGGAGAAATCGGGGCCGGGCACACCGTCACCGCGCTTTACGAGATCGTTCCCGCCGGTCAGCCCCTCCCCAACGACCGCACGGTCGATCCACTGAAGTATCAACCCGTCGAACCCTCGGAATCCGACAATCCAAAATCCGAAATCCAAAATCCAAAATCCCGCGACCTCTTCACGGTGAAGCTCCGCTACAAGGCCCCTGACGGCGACACGAGCAAGCTCATCGAGAAAGTCGTCGGGCCCGAGGCCGGAGCCTTCGACCGGGCCTCGGAAAATCTCCGCTTCGCCAGCGCGGTCGCCGCCTTCGGCATGAAACTCCGCGGCGATGCCAACGACACGCCGATGGATTGGAACGCGATCCAGAAGATCGCCCGCGCCAGCCTCGGCGAAGATCCCGGCGCCTACCGCGCGGAATTCCTCACGCTCATCGAAAAGGCCCGGCACCTTCGCGACTCCGACGACGAGTAGCGAAGAACGCCGCCGTCAGGACGCCGCGAAGCGAAACGCCCGGGGCTGCATGCCGGTGTGCTTCTTGAACCAGCGCGAAAAGTAATTTTGGTCCACAAAGCCCATCGCCTCGCCGACATCCTTCACGAGCCCATTCTCGCGCAGCAGCCGCTTCGCCCGCTCGACCTGCTGCGCATTGCGATACTCGCCGAGCGTCTGGCCGGTGGACTGCTTGAAAATGCGATTGAGGTAATCGGTCTGGTAGCCCAGCCGTTGCGCGAGGTCGGCAATGCTCGCCTCTGCCGACTCGGGCCTGCGCAACAGGCGGTCGAAATCCCGGACGAACGGCGGAACGTGATTCTGCCGCGGCGGCAGCACACTCAGCGTCCGCAAAAACACATCCGCCACGCGCAGGGCGGCGGAGGCCACCATCAGCCGGCAGGCCGAGTCATTCGGATCGCGCAGCCGGATGAGCGTCGAGAGTTCCCGCCGGATCGCCGCGGCGTCCGCCAGCACGAGGCCAGCCACGCGAAAGCCATGTTTCGTCGCCCCGCGCAGATCGAGGTCGAGGACCAGGCAGAGCGGGCGCCGCCCCACCGTTTCACGAAAGGCGTGCTCCGTGCGCGGGGGCAGCAGCGCGACGGTGAGCGGGCGGATCTCCCGCTCCTCGCCAGCCACCCGCATCGCGCCGCGTCCGCTCAGGTAGCAGAGGATTTGCACGAAATTGTGCGAATGCTCGGAGAGACTATCGACCTCGGGCAGATGGCGGTTCAGTCGCAGACGCCGCAACGTGAGCCCTGGCAGGCGGACATTCAGCTCCTGGAGCAAAAGCGGACGGTAATTTTTCACGAAACGGCGAGTCGACGAACCACGGAGCCGACAAAGACAAAAATAAAGTCGTCTTTGTGCTATTTCTCAAGGTAAACGTCATAACGCTCGCCCCTCGCCCGCGCTAGCTTTCCCCCCACAATATGTCGTCCCCAGCAGTCGTCCTTGTCACCGGCTCCAGTCGTGGTCTTGGCCGCGGCGTCGCCGAGCGCCTCGCCGCCACCGGCTACAGCGTCGCCATCCACTACGCCAGCAACTCGGCCGCCGCCGAGGAAACCGCGGAAGCCTGCCGCAGGCTGGCCCCGAATCCCGGGCAGACCTTTGCCACCGTCGGCGGCAACATCGGCACCGCCGAAGGTCGCCAGGCCCTCTTCGACGGCACGCTCGCCGCATTCGGCCATCTCGACGCTCTCGTGAACAACGCCGGCATCGCCCCCCGCGTCCGCGCCGACATCACCGAGGCCACCGAGGACATCTTCGACGAGGTCATCGCCGTCAATCTCAAGGGCCCCTATTTCCTCTCGCAGCTCGCGGTGAAATCCTGGCTGGCAAATCCCGGCAAGTCCCGCCTCTCGACTGGCTACAAGCTCGTTTTCGTCAGCTCGCTCTCAGCGAACACCGCATCGATCAATCGCGGCGAATACTGCATCTCCAAGGCCGGTCTTGCCATGGCCAGCCAGCTTTGGGCGGTGCGCCTCGCCGCCGACGGCATCCAGGTGATGGAACTTCGCCCGGGCATCATGGCCACGGACATGACCGCCGGCGTGAAGGACAAATACGACGCGCTTCTCGCGAGCGGCCTCGTCCCGCAGATGCGCTGGGGCAGGCCCGAGGACGTCGGCACCGCCGTGGAATCCATCCTCGCGGGTCAATTCCCCTTCTCCACCGGCGATGTCATCAACCTCGACGGCGGCTTTCACCTGCGCCGCCTGTAATCTTCAGTCCTCCCTTTTGTAAATGATCACTCTCCGCACCGACCTCACGCCCGCTGCCCTTCTCCCGAAGCTGGAGAAGCTCTGGGAAGCCTCCGCTCCGAAGATCCTCTCGATCGACGCCGACGAGAAGCCCGGCAGCGCCACGCCCGTCTTCACCGTCGCCGGCAAATACACCGCCCGCGGCTGGACCGAGTGGACCCAGGGCTTCGTCTACGGCTCCGCGATTCTCCAATACGACGCCACCGGCGACGAAAGCTTCCTCGAGCTCGGCCGCACCCGCACGCGCGACCGCATGGCGCATCACATCACGCACATCGGCGTGCACGACCATGGGTTCAACAACGTCTCGACCTACGGCAATCTCCTCCGCCTGATGGTCGAGGGCAAAATCCCGTTCAACCAGACCGAGAAGGATTTCTACGAGCTCGCGCTCAAGTGCACCGGCGCCGTGCAGGCTGCTCGCTGGACCGATATCGCCGACGGCGGCGGCTATATCTACTCGTTCAACGGCCCGCACTCGCTCTTTGCCGACACGATTCGCTCGCTTCGCGCGCTCTCCGTCTCGCACGCGCTCGGCCACGTCCTCATGGGCGAGAAGGACCGCAAGATTTCGCTCCTCGATCGCCTGCTCAAGCATGCGAAGACGACCGCCGATTACGCGGTTTTCTACGGCGAGGGCCGTGATTTCTACGACCTCCGCGGTCGCACCGCTCACGAGAGCATCTTCAATCTCAACGACGGCAACTTCCGCTGCCCGAATTCCCAGCAGGGCTACTCGCCCTTCACCACATGGACCCGCGGCCTCTCGTGGATCATGGCCGGTTATCCGGAGCAGCTCGAATGGGTCGCCACCCTCTCGGACGAAGCGCTGGAGCCGTTTGGCGGTCTCGCCGCGGTCGAGGAACTCCTCCTCAGGCCCGCGCTCGCCTCGTGCGATTTCTACCTCGAGCACACGCCGACGGACGGCATCCCGTATTGGGACACCGGCGCTCCGAATCTCCACCGCCTCGGCGATTACCTCGACCGCCCCGCGCAGATCGACAACGACTGGGAACCGGTCGACAGCTCCGCGGCCGCCATCGCCGCGCAGGGTCTGCTCCGCCTCGGCCGCTACCTCGAAAGCAAGGGCGACGCCCGCGGCACGAAGTATTGGCAGGCCGGTCTGACCGTCGCCGACACCGTGCTCTCCGAGCCGTATCTTTCCACCGACCCGAACCACCAGGGTCTCATCCTGCACTCGATCTATCACCAGCCGAACGGCTGGGATTACGTCCCGCCCGGCAGCAAGGTCGCGAAGGGCGAGTCCTCGATGTGGGGCGACTATCACGCCCGCGAACTCGCCCTCTACCTGCAGCGCCTCGCCAAGGACGAGCCCTACTACACGTTCTTCGCCGGCGTCGCCTGAGTCCCCCCAATCCAAAATCGAAAATCCAAAATCCAAAATTCGATGATCATCTCCGACCTCGCGCAAACTGAAGGCCGCCGGTTCCCGGCCCGTCGCCGCACGCAGAATCTCGTCAATGGCGTCGCGCCCATCCAGGCGTCGAACTTCGCCATGGGCAACGTCACGCTCGATCCGAACGGCGGCCAGGTTCCCTGGCACAACCAGGAGCAGGAAGAAGTCTACTTTGTCGTCGATGGCACCGCGGAAATGTGCCTCGGCGAGGAACGTCGCACGCTCACGAGCGGCCAGGCGGTCTACATCCCGTCGGGCGTGTTCCACCAGCTCACGAACATCGGCGACACCCCGCTGCGCATGATCTACGTCTATGGCCCCGCCGGCGATGTCGCCCACTGGCGCCAGGAACTCGACGGCACCCTCCCGCCGGCCGGCGTGGGCGACACGCCGCCGCTCCCCGCCGGCGCTCATCCGCAGTGCACCGACAAGCCCTCCGCTTAAGGAATTCCCAAATCTCCCTTCAACTCCCCCTCGAGCCATTAACACCGAACCTCCAACCACTTTGAAGACACACACCGTAGGCATCATCATGAACGGCGTCACCGGACGCATGGGCACCAACCAGCACCTGCTGCGCTCCATCGACGCGATCATCAAACAGGGCGGCGTCAAGGTCAGCCCGACCGAGGTCATCATGCCCGACCCCATCCTCGTCGGCCGCAACGAGGTGAAGCTCAAGGAACTCTGCGACAAGACCTCGGTCTTCAAGTGGACGACCGATCTCGACAGCGTGATGAACGATCCGGCCTACCCGATCTACTTCGACGCGCAGAGCACGCTTCGTCGCTTCGACGCCGTCAAACAGGCCGCCGCCGCCGGCAAGCACGTCTATTGCGAGAAGCCGACCGCGATCACTACCGACGACGCCTACAAGCTCTACGAAATCTGCCGCGACGCCGGCGTGAAGAACGGCGTGGTGCAGGACAAGCTCTGGCTCCCCGGTCTCGTGAAGTTCATGCGCCTCAAGGAAAACGGCTTCTTCGGCGACATTCTCAGCGTGCGCGGCGAGTTCGGCTACTGGGTTTTCGAAGGCCACACCGTCCCGCCCCAGCGCCCCAGTTGGAACTACCGCAAGGAAGACGGAGGCGGCATGATCATCGACATGCTCTGCCACTGGCGCTACGTCATCGACAACCTCTTCGGCGAGGTGAAATCGGTGTCCTGCCTCGCGGCGACGCACATTCCCGAGCGCATCGACGAGGAGGGCAAGCCCTACAAGTGCACCGCCGACGACTCGGCCTACTCCACGTTCGAGCTCAAGAACGGCGTCATCTGCCACTTCAACTCCTCGTGGAACGTTCGCGTCCGCCGCGACGACCTCCTCACCATGCAGGTCGACGGCACGAAGGGCAGCGCCATCGTCGGCCTGCGCGACGTCTGGACCCAGCACTACGGCAACACGCCGCGCCCCGTGTGGAACCCCGACATCAAGCAGCCCATCGACTTCTTCGACGGCTGGAGCAAGGTGCCCGAACAGGAGACCTACGACAACGCGTTCAAGATCCAGTGGGAGATGTTCCTCCGCCACGTCGTGCTCGACGAGCCGTTCCGCTGGACGCTCCTCGAGGGCGCCAAGGGCGTGCAGCTCGCCGAATTCGGCCTCAAGAGCTCGGAAGAGCGCAAGTGGCTCGAACTTCCGGAACTGAAGGCCTGACGCATCTCGCTCCAAACCCGAAGACCCATTTCATTCCATGAGTTCCGTCCTCGATCAGCTTCACGCTGCCCGTCTCGTTCCCGTCATCGCGCTGCAATCGGCCGACCACGCCGCACCGCTCGCCGACTCGCTCCTCACCGGCGGCCTGCCCGTCGCGGAAGTCACCTTCCGCACCGCCGCCGCCGCGGAATCCATCAGGATCATGTCCGAAAAAGCCGGCCTTCTCGTCGGCGCGGGCACCGTCCTCAAGGTCGACCAGGTCAAGCAGGCCGTGGACAACGGCGCAAAGTTCATTGTCTCGCCCGGCTTCAATCCCAAGGTCGTCGGCTACTGTGTCGAGAACAACATCCCGATCACGCCTGGCACCGCAAACCCGACCGACATCGAGATGGCGCTCGATTTCGGCCTCGAGGTCGTGAAGTTCTTCCCGGCCGAGGCCATCGGCGGCATCAAGACGCTCAAGGCCTTCTCCGCGCCCTATGGCATGATGCGCTTCATTCCCACCGGCGGCATCACCGAGGCGAACCTCAAGGATTACCTTTCGTTCCCGAAGGTCCTCGCCTGCGGCGGCAGCTGGATGGTCCCCGGCGACAAGATGGCCGAGGGCAAATTCGACGAAGTCACCGCCCTCATCGAGAGCGCCGTCGCCCTCGCAAAATCGATTCGCCCGTAATCTCAAAATTTTACACCAAAAATGAGCATCCCACTCCGTCCCGCCTCCGAATGCCAATACGACCTCATCTCGCTCGGCGAGGTCATGCTCCGGCTTGATCCGGGCGAAGGCCGCATCCACACCGCCCGCTCCTTCCGCGCCTGGGAAGGCGGCGGCGAATACAACGTCGCCCGCGGCCTGCGCCGCTGCTTCGGCCTCAAGACGGCCGTCGTCACCGCCTTCGCCGACAATCCCGTCGGCCGCCTCGTCGAGGACTTCATCCTCCAGGGCGGCGTCGACACCCGCTTCATCAAGTGGGCGAAGGACGACGGCGTCGGCCGCACCGTCCGCAACGGCCTCAACTTCACCGAGCGCGGCTACGGCATCCGCGGCGCCGTCGGCTGCCCCGATCGCGGCAACACCGCCGCCAGCCAGTTCAAGCCCGGCGACGTCGACTGGGACGAAATCTTCGGCAAGATCGGCGCCCGCTGGTTCCACACCGGCGGCATCTTCGCCGCGCTCTCGGACACCACGCCCGCGTTCGTCATCGAGGCCGTGAAGGCCGCGAAGAAATACGGCACGATCGTTTCCTACGACCTGAACTACCGTCCGTCGCTCTGGAAGAGCATCGGCGGCCACGCCAAGGCGCAGGAGGTGAACCGCGAGATCGCCCAATACGTCGACGTGATGATCGGCAACGAGGAAGACTTCACCGCCTGCCTCGGTTTCGAGGTCGAGGGCGTGGACGAGAACATCTCGAACATCGAGATCGACAAGTTCAAGGCCATGATCGACAAGGCCATCGCCGCCTTCCCGAACTTCCAGTGCACCGCCACCACGCTGCGCGCCGTGAAGACCGCCACCATCAACGACTGGGGCGCCATCGTCTGGCACGCCGGCAATTTCCACGAGTCCCGCCCGTATCCGGCGCTGGAAATCATGGACCGCGTCGGCGGCGGCGACAGCTTCGCCAGCGGCCTCATCTACGGCTTCCTCACCACCGGCGACGCGCAAACGGCCGTCGAATACGGCGCCGCCCACGGCGCGCTCGCGATGACCACCCCGGGCGACACCTCGATGGCGTCCGTCAAGGAGGTCGAGAAGATCATGAAGGGCGGCGGTGCCCGCGTGGTCCGCTAAGGCTCGTTCGTCCGTCGAAAAAAGAATCCGGGACGGCTCGCAAGGGCCGTCCCTTTCTTTTACCGTGATGCCGATGGCCGATCCCACCTATTGGCAGAACCGCAGTCCCGGCAACCTCGATCGCCTTCTGCCGGAAGTCCGCGCCACCAGCGTGGAAGCCACCGTGGCCAACGCCCGGCACGCTGCCCCCGAGTGGGCCGCCGCCTCGCTCGACGCCCGCATCACCATGCTGCGCGAGTGCCAGGCCGTCCTTCGCGAGCAATCGGAATCCTTCGCCCGCCGCATCGCCGAGGAAACCGGCAAGCCGCTCACCGAGGCCCGCGGCGAACTGGGCGCCGTCGTCGCGAAATTCGACCTCACCATCGCCGACGCGGAGCAATTCATCGCCGACCGTGCCGTTACGGACGGTCCCCACCCCGCCCTCGTCCGCACGCGGCCCCGTGGCCCCGCCGCGGTCATCGCGCCCTTCAATTTCCCGATCCACCTCGGCCATGGCGCGACCGTCGCCTACCTCCTCGCCGGCAATCCCGTGCTCTATAAGCCCTCGCCGCTGGCCGCCGTCACCGGCGCGGAATACGGCGCGCTGATGTCCGCCCACCTGCCCTCCGGCGTCTTCCAGATCGTGCAGGGCCACGGCGAGACCGGCCGCGCCCTCTGCGTGCACCCCGACGTGCGTGCGGTCTGTTTCACGGGCTCGATCCCTGTCGGCACCGCGCTCGCAAAGGAACTCGCCGCCGACTACTCGAAGTCGCTCGCCCTCGAGCTCGGCGGAAAGAACGCGACCATCGTCTGCGCGGATGCCGACATCCCGCTCGCCGCCGCCGCCGTGGCGGACGCGCTCTGCCTCACCGCCGGCCAGCGTTGCAACGCCACAAGCCGTGTGCTCGTCGACGCCAGCGTGCTCGACGACTTCCTCGCCGCACTTCGCGTCGAGATCGCCCGTTACGCGCCCGGCGATCCGCTCGAGGACGCCACCCGGCTCGGCCCCGTCATCAGCGCCGCCGCCGTGGACCGCTACCGCCGCCTCACCGACCCGGCGCTTGGCGATTGGTTCATTCCCGGCTCGGCGCCCGGTCGCGTCGGCGAGAAATCCGGCCACTACGTCACGCCCGCCGTGGCGCTGGTTTCCGGGGCCGTCGCGCCCGATCCCGCGGAGGTTTTTTGTCCAATCCTTCATGTCAGCGCCGTCCACCACGAAGCGGAGGCCATTCGGCAGCACAACGCCACGCCCTTCGGCCTCACCGCCTCGATCTTCACCGCCGACCGCGAGCGCTTCGACCGCATCGGCAACGCCCTCCGCGTCGGCAACCTCTACCAGAACCTGCCGACGACCTTCTCGCCTTCCACGCTTCCCTTCGGCGGCCTCGGCATTTCCGGCAACGGCAAACCCGGCGCCCGCGGGTTCATCCGCTTCGCCGCCGACGAACAAGCCGTGCAATGGCGCGCGTGATCCGCTTTCAATGACGTTTCTCCGTCCATGAAACGCGGCTTCCTCGACAAGCTCATCCACCGCCTCAACGTCGTCCAGCCGGCCGACGTGCAGAGTTACCTCGTCGAGCTCGCCCGCGAGAAGGGCTTCCTCGAGACGATCTTCAACGCGATCCTCGAAGGCGTCATCGTCACCGATCCCAGGGGCCGCGTGATCTGGCTCAACAAGGCCGCCTGCGGCTTCTTCGCGATCCAGGCCGACGAGAGCATGGGCCGCCCGCTCAAGGAAGTCGTGCGCGGCCTCGATCTGGAATCCGTCACCGCCTCGGGCCAGACCGTGAACCGCGACCTCGAGGTCTTCTACCCGGAGACGCGCACGCTCAACTTCTACGTCGTCCCGCTCATGGACGACGACGGCGACGAGATCGAAGGCCACGCCGTCATCCTCCGCGACGCGACCGAGACCCTGCGCTCCACCGCCGAGACAATCGAGAGCGAGCGCTTCTCCGCGCTCCAGCTCCTCGCCGCCGGCGTGGCCCACGAAATCGGAAACCCGTTGAATTCTCTCAACATCCACCTCCAGATCCTCGAGCGCCGCGCCCGCGCCCTGCCCGCAAAATCCCGCAAATCCTTCGAGGAAAGCCTCGGCATCGCCAAGGGCGAGGTCGCCCGACTCGACCACATCATCCAGCAATTCCTCCGCGCGATCCGGCCACAGGCCCTCGAGACGCATCTCGAAAATCTCAACGGGCTCGTCCAGGAATCCCTCGCCTTCCTCGAGCCCGAGCTACGCGATCGCGACATTCTCGTGGAAGCCGATCTCGCGGAGAAACTTCCCCCGGTTCAGGTGGATCGCGACCAGCTCAAGCAGGCGTTCTACAACGTCATTCGCAACGGCATGCAGGCCATGCGCGCCGGCGGCTTCCTCCGCGTGCGCACCGGCATGGACGAGACGCACTTTTTCGTGGCGTTCACCGACAACGGCGGTGGCATCGCAGCCGAAAACATGGGCCGCGTCTTCCAGCCCTATTTCTCGACGAAAAGCAGCGGCACCGGCCTCGGCTTGCTCATCGTCCGGCGCATCGTTCGCGCCCATGGCGGCGAGGTCGCCATCGAGAGCACCGAGGGGAAGGGATTGACGCTCACGATTCGCCTCCCGCGGCACGACCAGCGCGTGCGCTTCCTCGAAGCCGGAGCTTGATTTCATGCACCTTCGCGAGGCGATCGCATCCTGGCGCTCGAATTAGCCGAACTAATGGATTGAAATTTTTGCTCTCGATCGATAATTCCGTCCGACAGTGATCCGCAGGTTGCTCTCTCCATCATTTCCGACTTCCCGTTTCCGGGCCGCTGGGAAGTCCTGTCTCCCGGTTTTGCTTGCCGCGCTCGCCTGGTTTGCGCCGACCATTTCCACCCTCGCCGCGAACGATCCGATCCGCCCGATCGCGAACATGTTCGACCCGCTCGGCACGCCGGCGAAGATGATTCACGATTCATCGATCCTCGTATCGATCATCTGTCTCGTCATCTTCATCGTCGTCACGGCGATGCTTGTTTACGTCGTCATCAAGTTTCCCAGCAAGGGCGCCGAGGATGAAAAGAAGGAACCCCCGCAGGTTTACGGCAGCTCCCAGATCGAACTCGCCTGGACGGTCATCCCGATTCTCATCACGATCGTCCTCATCCTTGTCACCACCCGCACGATCGGCGAGATTCAGGACAAGAAACTTCCCAACGAAGCGCTCCGCGTTCGCGTGATCGGCCACCAGTGGTGGTGGGAACTCGAATACCTCAAGCAGGACGGTGTGGACAAGGACGGCAAGCCGGTCTGGAAGCGCGACTTCATCACAGCCAACGAGTTGCACATCCCCGTCAGCGACAGGAACAGCACCCGTCCGACTCAGCTGATCCTCGAATCCGTCGACGTCATCCACAGCTACTGGGTGCCCCAGCTCAACGGCAAAACGGACGTCGTCCCGAATCGGACGAATCATATGTGGCTTGATCCGTGGGAAACCGGCACCTACCTCGGCAACTGCGCCGAATATTGCGGCACCCAGCACGCGAACATGCTCATCCGCGTGATCGTGCAGACGCCCGAGGATTTCGAAAAATGGTGCGCGGCCCAGCGCGCTTCCGTCGTCGAGCCGCCGGTCGGGGATGCCCTTGCCGTCGCCGGTAAGAAGGACTACTTCGCCAACTCCTGCGTCAGCTGCCACAGCATCGCCGGCACCGTCTCCCGGGGCGTCGAAGGCGGAGTCTTTGGTCCGGACCTCACGCATTTCGCTTCCCGTGCCTCGTTCGCATCCGGCATGGCGCCAATCACCTTGGACAACATCCGGGACTGGTTGCGCGACCCTCATCACCTGAAACCCGGCGTTCTCATGCCGAACATGCAGCTCACGGATACGGAGGTCGACCAGATCGCCGCCTACCTGATGACGCTCAAATAATCCATTCATCATGGCGCACGGCTCCAGCACCACTCCCGAAGACGATTTTGTCATCACGCCCACCCGCCCGGGTGAGGAAAAAGGCTCCTGGTCTTCGGTCATTCAGGATCTCCTTTTCACGGTCGACCACAAGAAGCTCGGCCTCATGTATATCGGCTCCGGCCTGATCTTCTTCGTGATCGCCGGCCTGATGGCCGCGGCCATCCGCCTCCAGCTCGCGATTCCGAACGCCCACTTCCTCGAGCCGGACGTCTTCAACCGCTTCTTCACCATGCACGGCACCGCGATGGTCTTCCTCGTGGGCATGCCGATCATCTTCGGCATGGCGAACTACCTCGTGCCTCTCATGGTGGGCGCCCGAGACATGGCCTTCCCGCGCCTGAATGCCTTCGGCTTCTGGATGTTCTTCTTTAGCGCCTGGTTCCTGTATTTCAGCTACTTCGCGGGCCCCGGTCTCTATAACGCCGGCAGCGCGCCCGACGTCGGCTGGTTCGCGTATTCCCCTCTCACCAGCAAGGCCTTCTCCCGTGGCCACAGCTCCGATTACTGGACCCTCGCCCTCCTCGCAAGCGGCGTCGGCAGTATCGCGACCGCCATCAACATCATCGTCACCACGATCAGTCTGCGCTGCAAAGGGATGACCCTCGGCCGCATGCCGCTCTTCGTGTGGACGTTCCTCGTGGTCGCGTTCCTCGTGATCATCGCGATCCCGCCGCTCTCCGCCTGCCAGATCATGCTCCTGCTCGATCGGTATCTCGGAGCGAAGTTCTTCGACACCCAGGCTGGCGGCTCTGCCGTCCTCTGGCAGCACTTCTTCTGGATCTTCGGCCACCCCGAAGTTTACATCCTCATTCTTCCCGGCTTCGCCGCAATGAACGAGATCGTGCCGGTCTTCTCCCGCAAACCGATCTTCGGCTACCCGATCATGGTCGGCGCAAACGTGATGATCGCCTTCATTTCGCTCGGCGTGTGGGCTCACCACATGTTCACCGTCGGCATGACGTCGCTCGGCAACTCCTTCTTCGCGATCTCCACGATGCTCGTGGCCGTGCCCACCGGCATCAAGATCTTCAACTGGATCGGCACGATGTATGGCGGGAAGATCCGTTTCGAGCTGCCGATGCTGTTCTGCATCGCGTTCCTCTTCCAGTTCCTCATCGCGGGCCTCACGGGCGTCATGCTCTCGGTTGCGCCATTCGACTGGCAGCTTAGCGACTCCTACTTCGTCGTCGCCCATTTCCACTACGTCCTGATCGGCGGCCTTCTCTTCACGATCTTCGCGACGATCTACTTCTGGTATCCGAAGTGCTTCGGCCGAATGCTCAGTCACAAGCTCGGCATGTGGCACTTCTGGCTCTTCACCATTGGCTTTCACGTCACCTTCTTCCCGCAGCACATCTCCGGCTTCCTCGGAATGCCACGCCGCATCTACACCTACGAGGCCGGCCGTGGCTGGGAGATCTGGAACATGATGTCCTCGCTCGGCGTGATCCTGCAGGCCGCCGGTATCCTGATTTTCGTCTGGAACCTCATTTATTCCTACCGCAAGGGCAAGATCGCCGGTGATGATCCGTGGGATGCGTGGACCCTCGAGTGGGCCACCACTTCGCCGCCGCCGGATTACAATTTCGAGAAGACTCCCGAAGTGCGCAGCCGCCGCCCGCTGTGGGATCTCAAGCACCCGGACGATCCGGACTGGAAATACGAATAAGCGCCCCACCTTCGCCCTTTAGCCCATCCGAATGGACCAATTCATCAATCAGCCCGTTTCCTTCGCCGAAGAAGAACGCCCCTGGCGTCCCCCTTCCCTTCGCAAGGTCGGCATGCTCTGCCTGATCACGACGGAAACCGCCCTCTTTTCGATTTTCGTCGTCGCCTACCTTTTCTACATGGGCAAGAGCCTCAACGGCCCCTATCCGCACGAGATTCTCGCCTTTCCTTGGAGCGGAAGTATCGCCCTCATCGGCAGTAGCTTCACCCTCCACGCCGCAGAATGGTTCCTCAAGAAGGGCAACCGCGCGATGTTCCACCTCTGGTGGTTCATCACCATCGCGATGGGCGCCTACTTCCTCTATTTCACCGGGCACGAGTGGTATGAATTCATCTACCACCATCACCTCACGATCAGCACGAATGTCTTCGGCTCGACCTTCTATTCCCTCGTCGGTTTGCACGCCAGCCACGTCGTGGTGGGCCTCATTCTGCTCAGTATCATCCTCATCAGCAGTCTGCGCGGCAAACTTCACCACGATCACCACGAGCACGTGGAGATGATCGGCTGGTATTGGCACTTCGTCGATGCCGTCTGGATCGTCGTCCTTACGGTCGTCTACATCCTCAGCGCGCACTACTAGACCATGTCTCACGATCCGCATTCCCACTCCGATCCGAATTCGGTCGAGCTCCCGATCCCAACGGCGTGGCCGATCATCTCGGCTTTCGGCATCACCTTGATGGTCGCCGGACTCGTCACCGACCCCGTCGTTTCGCTCGTTGGCTTCCTCTGTGCTCTCTCTGGCGCCATCGGCTGGTTCACCGATGTCTTCCCGCATCCGAAGCACGAGCCCTTCCCGATTCGTCACACTTCGGAATGGCCGCAGGAAGTCGTCAGCGAAGGCCGCACGGTCTCGCATCTCCATGTGGGGGAACACCACCACCGCGAACAGATTCCCACGGCTGTTCATCCCTACACCGCCGGCTTCGTCGGCGGTCTGCTCGGCGCGGTCGTGATGGCCTTCATCGCCTGCGCCTGGGGTCTCCTCGTGGATCACAGCATCTGGTATCCGATCAACCTCCTCGCCGCGGCCGGTTATCCCGACCTCTCCACCGCCAGCACGGAGACACTCAAGCAATTCAGCCTCGCCGGTCTCATCGTTGCGACGATCACCCATCTCACCACATCGGTGATGGTCGGTCTCCTCTACACGGTGCTCCTGCCCATGCTCCCCGCCAAGCGCGAGTGGCTCTTCGGCGGCATCGTCACCCCGATCATCTGGACCGCGCTGATCTGGGCCACCCTCCGCTTCATCAATCCGACCCTCAACGAGCGCTTCGAGTGGATTCCGTTCCTCCTCAGCCAGATCGCGTTCGGCATGGTCTGCGGATTCTACGTCTACCGCTCCACCAAGGTTTCCACCCAGCAGGGCTGGACCGTCGCAGCTCGTCTCGGCGTGGAAGCCGCTCATCACCCGGGGGAGAAAAAATCATGATCCGCTCGCGAATCCTTTCCTTCACCCTCTGCGCCCTCGCCGCGTCGGCTCTCACTGCCTGCGACGGCAAGCTCGACGTCTCCGCGCTGGATAGCTGGATGCCCGGCAAACCCAAGCGCGAGGACGCTTGGAAACCCGAAACCGCGATCACGAGCGGCGAGGAAATCTTCGCGCAAAACTGCCTCGGCTGCCACAGCATCGGCGGCACGCCGTCTCCCTCGATCGCAATGAGCGACCCGCTCTATCTCGCGGTCATTCCCCCCGAGATCCTCAAGAGCATCATCGCGAACGGCATCAAGGTCTCCAGCATGCCCGCGTTCAGCGAAGAGCACGGCGGCAGCCTCACTCCGGAACAGATCGAGAAGCTCGTTGCCTTCATCCTTGAGAAGAAGAAGCCGATCGACGGTCCGCTCCCCGCCTACGCTGCCCCGGCCGGCAACGCCGCCGCCGGTCAGATCGCCTTCGAGACTTACTTCTCCAAGTTCCCCGGCATGACGGGCTATGGCTCGATCTCCGATCCTGCCTTCCTCGGCCTCGTCACTGACCAATACATCCGCACGCTGGTCATCGCCGGTCGCCCTGAACTCGGCCTGCCCGATTACCGCTCCCGCGTTCCCGGCAAGGCGATGTCCGACCAGGAAATCGCCGATGTCGTCGCATGGCTCATCTCCCAGCGCCGCAACGAGTTTGGCCAGCCGCTCACCACTACGAACCCGTAAACGTTTTTTCCGCAATGACACCCGAGACTCCCAAGGAAACCAAGACTGATGCCTGCTGCCAGACGGGCGACGTCGCGGTGGTAGACGCCCCGCCGCCCACGACGCGCCGCCATTTCCTTTTCCAGATCGGCATCGCCCTCAACGTCGTCGCCGGCGCGCTCATCACCGTTCCCATCCTCGGTTACGTGATGTCCGCCTTCGTCAAGAAGTTCGATCTCGAGTGGACGAATCTTGGCCCGATCAGCAACTTCCCCGAGGGCGAGATTCGCATCGCGAATTACGAGAACCCCTACCGCCGGCCGTGGGACGGTGAGACCGCGAGAATTCCCTGCTGGGTGCGCCACGTGCCCGGCGGCACCTTCCAGGTCTTCGCCATCAACTGCACCCACCTCGGCTGCCCGGTCCGCTGGTTCGCGGAATCGAAGCTCTTCATGTGCCCCTGCCACGGTGGCGCCTTCTACGAGAACGGCGACCACGCCGCCGGCCCGCCGCCCCGCCCGCTCTACACCTACGAATACCGGGTCAACGGCAGCAACCTCGAGATCAAGGCTGGCATTCTCCCGAATATCGGCAATCCCGGCAATCCCACCGAGAAAGTCAAAGGAGAAGCATGATCGCGAACGCGAAAAAGAAAATCACCGACGCCGCACTCGGAGCCTTCGGCTGGCTGGATGATCGCTTCCACGTCACCGAGATTTTCGAGCACACCGCCGGCCACCACATCCCGAAGAGCACCAGCAGCTGGTTCTACGTCTTCGGCAGCGCCACCCTGCTCTGCCTGATCATCCAGCTCATCACCGGCACGCTGCTCGCGATGGTTTACGTCCCCTCCGCGGACCAGGCCTACACGACGCTTACCTACCTGAACTACGACATCCCGCTCGGCTGGATGCTCCGCGCGATCCACTACTGGGGGTCGAACTTCATGGTCGCGATCATGCTGATCCACATGACGCAGGTTTACCTGTTTGGCGCCTACAAGTATCCTCGCGAAATCACGTGGATGTCCGGCGTGCTCCTGCTCCTCATCACGCTCGGCCTCGCCTTCACCGGCCAGGTCATGCGCTTCGACGAAGACGCATATTGGGGCATCGGCATCGGCGCATCGATCACCGGCCGCTCCCCAATCATCGGCGGCGAAGCCGTCCAGATGCTCCTTGGCGGCCCGATCATCAACTCCGAGACCCTCTCGCGTTTCTTCGCGCTCCACGTCTTCGTGCTGCCCGGCGCCATCCTCGCCATCATCGTGCTGCACCTGCGCATGGTGCTCCTCAAGGGCATCAACGAATGGCCCACCCCCGGCGTGCTCGTCAATCGCGAGACTTACGACAAGCACTACGCCACGATCATCCGGAAGGAAGGTATCCCCTTCACCCCGCATGGCATCGGCAAGGACCTCATCGCCGGCGCGGTCGTCATCGGCGGCATCCTCCTCTGCGCGATCATCTTCGGCCCCAAGGGACCGCTCGGCCCGCCCGACCCCACGATGATCGACGCCCATCCGCGTCCCGATTGGGCCTTCATGTGGATCTTCGCCGTCGCGGCGCTCATGCCAGACTGGGCCGAGACCCTCGCCTTCCTCGTCATCCCGCCCATCGCCATCGCGTTCCTCTTCGCCCTGCCGTTCTACAACAACACGGGCGAAAAGCACTGGAGCCGGCGCCCGTTCGCCGTCCTCACGGTGCTCTTCCTCTATCTCTCGCTCGGCCTGCTCACCGTGTGGGGCTTCACCTCGCCGTGGTCGCCGGATATGATCGCCTGGCGCGCCGCTGAGACGCCCGCGCCCTTCGTGAAGGCAAAGACGCCGCTCGAGCTTCAGGGTCTCGTCGTCCTCCAGCAGAAGCAGTGCCGCAACTGCCACGCGATCGACGGTATCGGCGGCAAGCGCGGTCCCGATCTCGCCGATGTGGGCTCGCGCCTTACCGCGCCCCAGCTCGCGCGTCAGGTCATTCAGGGTGGCGGCAACATGCCAGCCTATGGCAAGAACCTCACGCCCTACGAAGTGGATGCCCTCGTCGCCTACATGGTCTCGCTCCATCCGCCCGGCACCACGCCGGCGCTCGACAGCGCGAAACCCGCCGTGTATCCCGAAGAAAATTCCAAGAAGAACGCCAAGCCCGAAGCCGCCCATGGCGAAGCTGGCTAGGCGACTTCGATTGGTCATGCGGGGAGTGGCCCTCGGCCCTCTCCTCGCGTAACTTCCGCGGTGAACTCCGCCTCCGTCGCGGCCGCCGCTTTTGCGTCCTGGAAATTCGAGCCCGGTGTCATCGCCGGGCTTCTTCTCTCCGCCATCCTTTATTTTCGGGGCTGGCGCCGCCTTCAGCGCAGCGCCCCGCACCGATTTTCCGGCTGGCGGCTGGCGTGTTTCTGGGGCGGACTCGCGACCATCTTCCTCGCCCTCACGTCTCCACTCGACGCCTTTGCGAACTTCCTGCTGAGCGTCCACATGGTGCAGCACCTCATGCTCACCATGGTCGCGCCGCCCCTCCTCCTCCTCGGCTTCCCCTATCTGCCGATTCTTCTCGGCCTGCCGCGGCGCATCACCACCCATGTCCTCGGGCCTTTCCTGATCTGGCCGCCGCTGAAGACCTTCGGCGCCTTCATCACCCATCCCCTGGTCACCCTGCCGCTGTTCTGCCTCTCGAACATCATCTGGCACGTTCCCGCCCTCTACGAACTCGCCCTCCGCTCCACCACCTGGCACCGCGTCGAGCACATCTTCTTCCTCGGCACCGCCGTGCTCTTTTGGTGGAACGTCATTCTCCCCTGGCCGAGCCATGCGAAACGCCCGCTCTGGGTCGCCGTTCCCTATCTCCTCCTCGCGGACTTCCAGAATACCGCCCTCTCCGCATTCTTCTCCTTCTACGACGGCGTCATTTATCCCACCTACGCCGCCGCCCCGCGCGTCGGCGACCTCAGCGCCCAGGCGGACCAGGCCGGTGCCGGCGCCATCATGTGGGTGCCGGGCTCCGTCGCCTTCCTCGTTCCCTGCGGCTTCATCGCCGTGCGCTTTCTCTCGCGGAAACGCGACCCCCAGCCGCTTCCGCCGCGAGCTCCGGCGTCGCCCCCCGGCTTCGTTTCCCGACTTTGGCAGCGTCTGCCCTGGCATTCACCACGCTTTCTGCCGCACCTCCGCCGCGTCCTCCAATTCACCCTGCTCGGCCTGGCCGCCCTCGTCGTCTGGGACGGCTTCACCGGGCCGCAAGTCAGCGCCATGAACGCCGCCGGCGTGCTCCCGTGGACCCATTGGCGCGGCCTCACCGTCCTTGCGCTCGTCTTCGCCGGAAACCTCTTTTGCATGAGCTGCCCGTTCGTGTTCGTCCGCGACGGTGCCCGCCGTCTTTTCGGCCACGCCCAGCTTCCCTGGCCCCGTTTTCTGCGGAACAAGTGGCTGCCCGTCGCCCTGCTTGTCCTCTACCTCTGGGCCTATGAAGGCTTCGCGCTCTGGGATCGTCCATGGGCCACCGCCGCAATCATCGTCGGTTATTTCGTCGCCGCCACGCTCATCGACACGCTCTTCAAGGGCGCGAGCTTCTGCAAATACGTCTGCCCGATTGGCCAGTTCCATTTCGTCCAATCCCTCGCTTCGCCCGCCGAGGTGCGCATCAGGGAACCCGACGCCTGCCGCTCCTGCCGCACGTTCGACTGCATCAAGGGCAACGCCACCCGGCGCGGCTGCGAGCTCCAGCTCTTCCAGCCCCGCAAGTCCGGCAACATGGACTGCACCTTCTGCCTCGATTGCGTTTCCGCCTGTCCGCACGACAACGTCGCCGTCCAGCCCACCCTGCCCGGTCAGGACCTCTGGCGCGCGGGGACCCGTTCCTCTCTCGGCCGTTGGGAATCCCGTCCCGACCTCGCCGCCCTCGTCCTCGTGCTGACCTTCGGCGCTTTTGCGAACGCCGCCGGCATGCTCGCCCCGGTGCAGGCTCTCGCCCCCGCCTGGGGCCTCTCCCACCTCGCCTTCACAACACTCCTCCTTCTCGCCACGTTCAGCCTCGCAGGGATCGCGCCCGTGCTCGCCGCCGCCCTCGCCCGTCCGCAGGAGCGCATTCCCGCCCCGCTCGTTCGCACCACGGCCGCCTACGCGATCGCCCTCGCCCCGCTGGGCTTCGGCATGTGGCTCGCCCATTTCGTCTTCCACCTCTTCACCGCCTCGCACACGCCCATCCCCGTTTTTCAGCGCCTCCTCGGTCTCGCGCCCGACTGGGCCATCGCCTCGTGGAGCTCTCCCGGCCTCCTCGCCTTCGAACTTCTCTTCCTCGACGCCGGCTTTCTTCTCAGCCTCTACGCGACCTGGCGAATTGCGAAGAACCGTTCCCGCCGTCCCATCCGTGCCGGCCTTCCCTGGGCCCTGCTCGCCGCCGCGCTTTACCTCGCCGGCATCTGGATTATTTTCCAACCCATGCAAATGCGCGGCACCCTCACGCCCTGATGAAGCCTCTCGCCTTCGGAATCGCGCTTCTGCTCCTGTTGCCCGCGGCCGCGTTCGCCGACGGCGGCGCCGTCATCTCCCAGCAGGTCGTCGGGCCTTATCGCGTCACGCTCTTCGGTTCGCCTTCGCCCCTCCGCGCCGGTCCCGCCGACCTCAGCGTCATGCTCCAGGACGCCGCAACCGGAGAAGCCGTGCTCGATCGCAAGGTGGCGATCCAGGTGCAGGCCGTCACGAACGACGCGAAATCCGAGGCGTGGGTCCCGCCCTGTTGCTCGATGAAGCCCACCGTCGCCGCGATCACCGCCACCCACGCTGTTGCGCAGAACAAGCTCCTCTACGCCGCGAACGTCCTCCTTCCCGCCAGCGGACCGCACCAGATCTCCGTCATCATCGGCGACGGTCCCGCCGCTCCGGATGCCACCCTGCAGGCCACCGCGGAAATCGCTCCGCCGGCGCCGCCGGCCTCAGCCTACTGGGCCTACCTCGCCGCGCCGCCGATCATCATCGCCGGCTTCGCCCTCAACCAGCGTCTGCGCCGCCGCCCGTAGCTCCCGGCTTACGCTCAGGTCGCGCGGAGACTCGCGTATTCCGGATGTCGCCGCAGGTAGGCGTCCACGTAGCTGCATTGCGGCACCACCCGTAATCCCTCGGCCCGCGCGTGCTCGAGCGCCCGCTTCACCAGCTCGCCGGCGATCCCGCCTCCACGCATCTCCGGAGGCACAAACGTGTGCGTAATGACCATCCGCCCCTCCCGAATGTGATAATCCAGCACCGCCATTCGCCCCGAAAATTCCCGCTCGAATCGCCCTTTCTCAGCATCATGCCGCACGTCGCTCATCCCCCCGATCCAGCCCCATTTACCGTGCGAACACCAGATTTTGTGGTTGATGACCCAAAACCAGAATTTTTCCACCATATGGAATAATTTCGAGAAATTCGCTTGACCGTTTGCGAACACCACGCATTTTTAAAATCATCGACATGTCGATTTTTTAACACGCCATCAACATCTCCTAACCCCCCCGAAAGTCCCTTTGCGATGAATCCCTCCTCGCTGTCCGCCCGCACCTCGCGTTCTCAGCCCGAAGAAAGCCCATTCTACGTTTCCCGCGAGATTGGTCGCCACCTCGAGGTGGCTGGAAACGAAAATCCGTCCATTCCCGATCTCCACACGCCGCGGCCACTGGAGACCGAACTCCGGGATCAGATCGAGCGCCTGCGCCTCGCGCTTTCGCAGATGCTGGCGCACGAAACCGGGCAGAACATCCAGGTCTTCCGCAGTCCGGCGGTGGATAACGCGCGCCTCTGCGCCATCGCCGACAATATCTGGAACCTGCGCCGCTGGTCGGACTAGGTCCCCGGTCTTTCTTTCCTCTCCATCGGGACCGGCGCGGTTTGTCTGCCCGAAAAAGAACGCCATCGCTCAAAATTCCCGTGCGCCCGCGGCCGGCCGGCTGAGGTTGAATCTGCGAACTCCTTCCGCATGAAAGCCCTCCTCGCCGCATCCCTGCTGCTGCTGACCTGTCTCGCCACCCCGCTGTTCGCTCAGGATTGGGCGAAGGCCCGGCTCGAGGCCTCACCCCGGCACGGCGAATGGGTGACGATTCCCCAGGGCAGCCGCGAGGTTCGCGCCTTCATCGTCTATCCCGAGGTGAAGGACAAGGCCCCCGCCGTTCTCGTCATTCACGAAATCTTTGGCCTCACGGACTGGGTGCGGGGCGTCTGCGATCAGCTCGCCGCCCTTGGCTACATCGCCATTTCGCCGGACCTCCTCTCGGGCCAGACCATCGGAGACGTGGATGCCGCCCGCTCCGCGATCGGCCAGCTCTCGCCCGATCAGGTCACCGCCGACCTTCGAGCCGTCGCCGCCTACGTCCGCAAACTCCCCGCCGCGAACGGCCGCCTCGCCGTCGTCGGCTTCTGCTGGGGCGGCGGTCAGGCCTTCCGCTTTGCCACCAACGAGCCCGAGCTCTCCAGCGCTTTTGTCTTTTACGGACCCGGCCCCGACGCCGCCGACCTCGCCCGCATCCAGGCCCCCGTCTACGGATTCTACGCCGAGAACGACGCCCGCATCGGCGCCACCCTTCCCGGGACCACCGCAGAGATGAGGGCCACGGGCAAAACCTTCGAGCCCGTCACCTACCCCGGCGCCGGCCATGGATTCATGAGGGCCGGCGAGGCGCCCGACGCCACCGCGCCGAATCGCGACGCCCGCGCAGCCGCCTGGAAACGCCTCCAGTCCCTCCTCGAAAAAATTTAGGGTCAGCGCGCGCCGGGCAGACGTCATCCGCAGAATTTGAAGGTCACCAGATCGTGGATCGCGCCGTAAAGTCCGCCGAGAAGCCCGCCCGTTAACGTGAAGCCGAGCATTGGCCCGAGGAGCCTGCGCTCAACGACGGGGAACAGCAGGTTCATTCGCTCTCACCGGGACGTCAGGAACGTCGACGCGACGAGAAACAGGAAACACGCGATCGCGAGGAGGACGCCCAGCGCCTGCGCAAGCTTCGGGCGGAGGATGCCCCGGTCGAGGTTTACACAGGCCGACGCGAAAGCCACCCACACGAGCGGCACGACGAACAGCCAGAGCGCGATACGGTCCAGACGCAGCAAATAAGAAGAGCCGTCGAGGCCGGGATTCGCCTGAAGCATGATCTTCAGCACAACGACACCGAGCGAAAGGAAGGCAAACTGCGTAAGCGCGAGAACTCGGATCATGGAAAATTGGGAACGCCTTCGCAGCGTATCCCGCCTTCCGGCGACTGCCAAGCCGCGCCTTCCCGCCTATTTGCGGAATTCGCGAAGGCGGGCCATGCGCAGCTCCTGCAAGCGCTCGCGGATGCTTTTCCGCACCCGCACGGGCCGTGGCTCGGGAGCGACCGGCGGGTTTTGCGCCGCGACCTCGCTCTGCCAGCCCGGCACGGCCGACGCCATTTCCTGCTCGAATCGAATTTCCAGCCCCGTGGGTAGGTCTCTCATCATGACCTCGAAATGTTCACGCGTTTCCCGAAATTTTCCATCCCGTTTTCGGGCGCGGCCTCAGCGCGGCGCGCGATCGCGCAGCAGGAGCTCGGCCAGCAGCGTCAGGTAAAAAACGGCGCCGGCCCCAAAGAGGCTCCAACCGATCGGGGCGCGTTTGTCCCGGGGCACCCGCGTCGCGAGGGCAAGGGCGAGACCCGCGGCCGCCGTGGCTCGGGTGCCGGTCAAAAGGCCGATCTGCAACAGAGTCAGCGGATAGGTTTTCATGGTTCACGCTCCACCGCGCGAAGGGCGGCGTCAACGTGCCGCCTTTTCTCCGTCGCGCGGCGGGTCTAGCCTTTGTCCATGAAACTTCTCCTCAGCAACGACGATGGCATCCAGGCCGCGGGCCTCGCCGCCCTGCTCGAAGCAGCGCAGGAATTCGGCGAGCCGGTCGTCGTCGCTCCGGTCGGCCCGCAATCCGGCGTCAGCCACGCCGTCACGTGGGAAGGCGCCGTGCGCCTCGAGGACCGCGGCCCCGGCGGCTTCGCCATTCACGGCACGCCGGCGGATTGCGCCCGCCTCGGCCTGCTCCGCGTTGCGCCGGATGCCGGATGGGTGCTCAGCGGCATCAACCACGGCGGCAACCTCGGCGCCGACGTCTACTACTCCGGCACCGTCGCGGCGGTGCGCGAGGCCGTCCTCCACGGCTGGCCCGGCATCGCGTTCTCGCAATACCTCCACCGCGACGCCCCGGCGGACTGGGTGCGCGCCACGGGCTGGGCCGCCCGCGTCCTCGCGGAATTGCTGCCGCGCCCGATCGAGCCCGGGCGCTTCTACAACGTGAATTTCCCGCACATCGCCGCCGGCGATCCCGAACCGGAAATCGTCTTCTGCCCGCTCGACCCGAATCCCCTGCCGCTCAGCTACCGCCACGAGGACGGCGGCCACCACGTTTACGACGGCGTTTATTTCGACCGCGCCCGCTCGCCCGGCGCCGATGTCGACACGTGTTTCTCGGGGCGCATCGCCGTCACGGAAATTCGTCTCTTCTAAGAATCGTCGCGTGCGCTTCGGCAGCCGACCTGTTACCACTGACGCAGGTCGTTCGACCATCCCATGAATAAAGGCCCGCTGTTTTCGGCTGTTGTCGTCGCGTCCTTCGCGATTTTCCCCTCCCTCACTCAGGCTGCGACCTATCGCGTGACCACGCTGGCCGATACCTCCCAGCCCGGCACGCTGCGATCGGCGATCCGGCAGGCGAACCAGAATCCCGGCAGCCGCATCATCTTCCGCACCGCGGGCACGATTCACCTCTCCTCTCCGCTGCCCGCCATCACGAGCAAGGTCGACCTCGACGGCACCTCGGCGCCCAGCTACCACGACTCGCCGCTCATCACCGTCGATTTCTCCGGCCACACCGGCCTCGCCGTCTCCAAGAGCGCGGATGGCACCGAGATCAAGGGCCTCTCGCTCGTGAACTCGAGCGACTCCGGCATCGCAATCCACGCGTCGAACGTCACCGTCGCGGCAAACTACATCGGCCTCGACTTCACCGGCGCGCCCCGCGGCAACGCCGGCGACGGCGTGAAGATCTTCTCGTCGTCGAACAACAACCTCATCGGCGGCTTCGATCCCGTCACGAGCATCCGCTACTTCGACACCTCGAACGCCAGCGCCTTCACCGTCCAGCCCGTCACCGCCTGGCAGGGCCTGCGCAACTACGGCAAGGGCACGAAGAACTTCCTCATCTGCGGCAGCTCCGACGAGGACGGCCTGCTCTACGTCGGCCCGCTCGCCGGCGGCGGCGCCAGCTACCTCGTCGACAACCCCGTCGCCACGAGCACGAGCGTCTACGGCCCCGACAACCTCGGCAACGGCCGGCTGCGCCTCGTCGGCAGCTACAAGCAGGCCAACGACACCATCTACAACCACGGCTTCGTCTGGGAAGGCCGCCTGAGCGATCTGCCCAGCGGCGGCAAGTTCCGCGCCATCAACTACCCCGGCGCCACCTACCAGTTCACCCACAGCACCATGGGCGACCTCGCCGTGGGCAATGCGGACGGCCCCGGCAAGGGCGGCAAGTCGCCGATCGGCCCCGGCGTCGCCTACATCTACGACGTCAAGAAGGGCGCCTTCATCACAAACATTGTTTACCCCGGCTCGAAGAGCAACACCGCCTACGGCATCTGGTATAACGGCGGCACGCGCTACACGATCTGCGGCGGCTACAGCCCGAAGCGCACGAACAATCTCAGGAACCAGGGCCGCCCGCTCGACCAGGGCCGCGCCTTCCTCGTGGACTACGATTCGCGCACGAACACGTTCTCGAACTGGGCCACCTACCGCTATCGCAACAGCAAGCGCAGCAAGACCTACATCACGCATTTCGAGGGCATCAGCAGCGCCGAGGACGGCGTCTACACGATGAATGCCGACTCCGTGAAGCGCGGCTCCAGCGGCCCCGCGCAGGGCTCCTGGGTCTCCGTCCGCCGCCTGCCCGACGGCACGTTCAGCAAGGCCCAGTGGGTCGACCTGAACTTCGACGGCGAGCGCCGCGGCGTCACCAGCAGCAATTCCGTCTACGGCAACAACGTCGTCGGCCTCGTCGTGACCGACCAGCCCTTCGCCTACCAGGCCACCGTCAACATCGGCTTCACGCTCTCGAACGTCATCAGCGCCAACGGCGGCAACGGCGTCGGTGTCTACGGCTCCGGCGCGAACATCATCGCGCAGAATTACATCGGCACCGATCCCTCCGGCAAACGCGCCCTCGGCAACCGCAAGAACGGCGTCCTCATCACCGGCCGCGCGAAGGGCAACCTCATCGGCGGCCAGGAAGTCGGCGACAACAACCCCACCGGCTCCGAGGGCAACGTGAAGCCCGTCTACGAAGTGCCGCCGCAGGGCAACGTCATCTCCGGCAACCGCGGCGAAGGCGTGCTCGTCAGCCGCGGCGCCGTGAAAAACACCCTCAGCGGCAACTTCATCGGCACCGACGCCACCGGCAACCAGGCCCTCGGCAACCGCCTCAACGGCGTGCGCTTCGACCGCGCCCCGCGCAACTCCCTCATCGGCTGCACCCTGCGGCAGAATCCCTTCGTCTTCTACAACGTCATCTCCGGCAACGGCCTCAACGGCGTGCTCGTGAAGAGTTCCAACGACATCACCATCCAGGCGAACTTCCTCGGCATCGGCGCGAATAACCACGTCCTCGTGCCGAATCGCCGCGACGGCCTCGCCGTCACCGGCTCGTCGCAGACCACCACCGTCGGCGGCGTCATCCCGCTCGGCAACGTCATCTCCGGCAACTCCGGCAACGGCATCTCCGTCTCCGGCACTGCCGGCGGCTTCGTCTCGTTCAACACCTTCGGCGGCGGGTTTGCCTTCGGCGGCGCCGCGCCCAATGGCAGGAACGGCATCCTCATCACCGCCACCGGCGGCAACCAGACCATCCAGACCTGCATCCTTTCCGGCAACACCGGCAACGGCCTCGAGATCGGCGGCGACGCCAGCGGCGTGCAGGTCACCGATACCGCCTGCGGCACGCAGACGAACATCGGCTCCGCCCTGCCCAATGGCGGCCACGGCGTCGTCTTCCGCGGCACCGCGCACAACAACGTCCTCGGCGGCCGCCAGCCCTCTGTCGAAGGCCGCACGCACTTCTCTGGCAACATGGGCTACGGCGTCGTCGTCGCCGAGGGCGCGCACGACAACGCCATCTACAACTCCGACATCGGCATCGGCCACATCATCTCCGAGGGCACGCACCCGGCCATTCCGAACCAGCTCGGCGGCATCTACCTCGGCGCCGGCACCTCCGCCACCACCATCGGCGGCAGCGGGCTCTACGCGAACGAGATCGACGCCAACAACGGCCCCGGCATCGCCATCATCTCGTCCACCGCGAACATCATCGACAACAACAACATCCTCCAGAACCTCACCTACGGCCTCTACGCCACCGGCGCCTGCACCGGCTCCGCCGCCACCGGCAACACCATCACCGGCAACGGCACCGCCGACGTGGAAATCTCCACCGCCACCGGCATCACCGTCACCCCGTAGCCGATGTCCTCACGGGCCATGTCTCCCCTCGAAATCGCCGTTTTCGACCGTAAATCGTTTTGTGCCGCAGAAACGATTGCGCGCGGGAATCAGCGCAATCCCCGCGCCCGCCCCGCCTTGGCCATCGTTTTCGAGGCCTCACGAAGTTTTTCGACGATGCGCACCTTCTCAGGGTAGGAGAGCCTCGCGAGCGATTTGCGGCGCTCCCGCTTGCCGGCCAGAATTTGTCGGGTAAGCGCAGTCATGCGAGGAATCTCTCTTCGAATCTAGCCCAGGCGTCAACCAGCCCATGCCGCACCAGCACCGCGTCGAATGCCTCGGCATCGAGAGTCCCGGATTCCAGAAAAGTCAGCAGGCGGGTGAAATCCTTCGATCGGCCCGTTTGTAGCGCAATGGCGCACAGATGCTCTGCCTTCATGACCCGGGCCAGCACCCCCTCGAAATCCACCGCCACTGCCTGCTCCACCGCTTCTCTGAGCAGCGACGACTCCGCTGGAAGAAACTGCACCGGCCATCCACAAATGTTGATCGCGTCCCCTTCCGGAAAATGCCCTCTCGCCCGCAAAAAATCGTAGATCGGCGCAAGCGTCAGC
>DATCRI010000063.1 GCA_036569045.1 Chthoniobacterales bacterium
ACTCCCAGCCCGCCATAACCGGCAGCCGCAAAGCCATCGAGCAACAGCGCCTCGGTCGCAAATTTCAAAGCGTCGTCCAGCGCCTCGGGGCCGGACACGCGCACGGCGCGAATCCACGGCAGCGGGCTCGCCGCGCACATCTCCGGCGTTTCGTCGCCGTGAAACTGAATGGCATCGAAACAATCGGCGTCAGCGATGCGCGCCACGTCATCCGGCGACGCATTCACGACCACCGCGACGCGCGCGAGCGGCAGTTCACGCACCCAGTCACGCACGGCAGCGAGTTCCACGAAGCGCTTCGAGCCGGGGAAAAGATTGATCCCGATGGCGTCCGCGCCGGCATCCACGACCACCGCGGCGTCCGAGGGATTCGTCACGCCGCAGATTTTCACGCGCAGCGGTCCCGGCGAAAAAAACAGGTCGCTTTTCAAAACGGCGGCGGCGGCAGTTGTTTCACGAGCGCGGTCAGTCCGTGGTCCCAGCCCTCGCGGACGGATCGCAGCCACGGATCGTTGTCGAGCAGCACGGCGCGGCGGCGCACCTCCAGGCTGCCCGTCTCGTAGCAAAAGACCTCGAAGGGCGTGCCCACGGACACATTACTTTTCGCGGTCGCGTCGAGCGAAAGAATGCCGCAGCGCACAGCCTCGTCGAGCGGCGTCTCGAACGTGAAGGCGCGGTCGAGCAGCGGCTTGCCATACTTGAGCTCGCCGATCTGGAGGAATGGCGACTCGCGGCTCGCGTGGATCGCATTCCCCGGCGAGTAGATGCGGTAAATCTGCGGCGGCTGCCCGCCGATCTGCCCGCCGAGAATGAAATTCCCGTAGAAATCGAGATCCTCGTTTCGCATGGCGGGACCATCCTGCGCCCGCACCGTGCGCACCTTTTCTCCGACGTAGCGGACGGTCTCGTAGAGACTGGGACGATTCAGCAGGCACGGGCGCTTGCCCTCGGCGCCAGACTCCGCCATGTCGGCCTCGATGAGTTCGGCGACGGATTGCGTGAGCGACAGGTTCCCCGAGCTGAGCAGGCAGATCACGCGGTCGCCCTCGCGGGCATAGATGCGCATTTTCGGATGGATCGTGATGTTATCCACCCCGGCGCTCGTCCGGGAGTCGGAAAGGAACACGATCCCCTCACGGCAAAGGAGACTCAGGCAATAGGTCATGCGGAATTATCGCACGAATTCGCGGAGCGGCCCTATTTAATGACGCGGGCGTCGGCCTGCTTGATGCGAGGCGCGTGCGGACTTTCGTGGTGCGTGATCAGGCGGACCCGGCCGTCGCTCGCACGGAACACCGAACTCAACGCCCAGCTCGCGATGCTGATGATGATCGCCCCAAAAAATGCGTCCCAGAATCCGTTCACGTGAAACGGCGGCACGACGGACGAAACGAGCATGAGCAACAGCGCATTCACCACGAAAATGAACAGGCCCATCGTCACGATGATGAAGGGCAGACTGAGGAGCAGCAGGAACGGCCGCACGAAGGCATTCACAATGCCGAGGAGCAACGAGGCGCCGAGCAACGCCCCCGTGGAATCGTAGGAAATGCCGGGCAGCACCCAGGCCGCCGTCATCACCGCCAGCGTCGTGATAAACCAGCGGAGAAGAAAGGCTTGCATGGGGGCAAGCATAGTTTGGCGGGCGCGATTTTGAAGATTTATTTTGCCAAGCCGCAACCAGCTTTCTATTCCCAGTCGAAGGGGAAAATCATCATGCCAAAAGCAAAAAAATCCGAATCCGAGAAAGCCACCAAAGCAAAGCCGGCGAAAGCGGTGAAATCTCCGAAGGCGGAGAAAGCCGCTCCGGAGAAAAAGGCGAAGAAGAAGGCCAAGGCGGAACCCGTCGCGCCTGTCGAGCCCGCTGCTCCCGTCGTCGCTGTCGACATCGAGCCGGTCGTGAAGATCGTCAAGGCCGTCAAGAAGGCCGTCGTTCCAAAGCTGCCCAAGGTCGCTACGGAAATCGTTCTCTCGATCGAGGAAATCTCGCTGCGCGCCTACTTCATCGCCGAGCGCCGCCAGGCGATGGGCTGGGAAGGCAGCTCCGAGCAGGACTGGATCGAAGCCGAACGCCAGCTCAAGGCCGAGGCCAAAAAGAAGAAGAAGTAACCGGCACGCCGGCTACTTGATTTTGACGCGGCGACTTTCACCGTTGCCGCGAATCTCGGTCGCATACATGGCCTGCGCCGTCACCGGGAGGGCGGAGAAATCCCCCGCCAGCTCGGTGCGCAGGTCGTAGCGAATCGTCCACTCACCGGCCGGCAGCCGGCGGAGGAAAAACGCGACGGTGCGATCCCGCAGCTCGCAATAAACCGGCACGCGCCGGCCATCCGGCCCTTCGGCCGTGAGAAATTCGCCGCTGCGCACATCGACGGCCTCGAGCCCCGCGGGTTTTCGATCCTCGACCATCACGTATTCGAGATCGTTCTTCGCGGCGATCGTCAGCACGACCTCGATACGCTGGTCGGGCGCCGCCACCTCGTCGAGCTTCCACGGGATGCGGTCGAAGCGATACCCGTCGAGCAGCGTCAGCTGCGGAGCGTAGCGCAGGT
Organism: Chthoniobacterales bacterium; assembly: GCA_036569045.1. NCBI lineage: Bacteria > Pseudomonadati > Verrucomicrobiota > Spartobacteria > Chthoniobacterales > Chthoniobacterales bacterium. Next base: position 2,553 of record DATCRI010000063.1, read on the forward strand.
AGTCGCGCTCCGCGGTCACTTCGTCGCCGGCCGCGGCTATCGGCTGCTCCTGCGTGAAAAATCGGGCTTGCGCCGAGAGATAGATAGGGCCGTCGCCGGCCGCGCGGTGCAGCTCGATGGAATTCGCTCCGTCGCGCAAAAACGAGGGATCGATCGGGAATCGAGACTCCCCCGAGAGCGCGGTCACATCCCGCGCCTCGGCCGCCTTCCGGCCGTTCACGAAAATCTCGAACGACGCCGCCCGGCCCAGCTCCTTCGTCGCGGCGAGATAGCGATCCATCGCGAGCACGGTGATCGCGGTATCCCGGGTGTTCGACCACTGCGCGCCGCGGCGATTTTTCACCAGCCAGCTCACCGCAGGCTCGATCAAGTCGCTGCCCGGATCCACCGCCAGCAGGGCCTGCAGTGCGAACGCCGTCGCCTCCACGCCGCCGTCCTGCCAGGCACGGAACATTCCGTCACTCCCCCAGTGCACCGCCGGCAAACCACCCTGCGTGTCGCGAACGGCGCCGTCCCGCAGATTGCGAACGAGCGTCTGCGCCTTGACGGTGTCGCCGAAATTCTGCGCCGCGAGCGTGAGCAGCGCGCGGCCGTAGGCGGTAAGCTGATCGCGCTTCTGCCACGCGTTGTCGAGCGCGGCGCGTTCCTCATCGGCGAGACGGCCGCCGGCCTCGCGCTGCGCGGCGAGCGCGTGCAGCAGCCACGCCTGCAAATTCGGGTCGTCCGTCGCATCAACGAGGTGTTGCCGCAACCAGGCGACGCCGCGATCGATCATTTGCAGGCGCACGGCCACGCCGGCTTGCTGCGCGAGCCGCAGGCCCCAGACGACGTAGGCCGTCATGAACGCGTCGCTTTCGCCCGCCTTCCACCATCCCCACGAACCGTCCGCCTTTTGAGCATCCGAGAGGCTGCCGAGTCCGCTCGCGATGGCGGCGTCGAGTTCCTCGAGACCGGCGGTGCCTTCCATCTTCGGGTGCGTCTTCGCAAGAAACTCGGGAGACACTCCGCCAAAAATTCGATTCGCCACGACGCCGCGATCGAGCCCGAGCGATTGCAGCGTGCGCGCGGTCACCGCCGCGGGAAGGAAGCGGCTCATCGTTTGCTCCACGCAGCCATGCGGGTAGCTCACGAGATACGGAAGGGCATCGAGCGCGGTGGCGGCGAGGCTGGGCGTCGCGGTCACGACTAGAGACTGCGAGCCCGCGCGCCGTTTGCCCGGCAGGGTGAGATCCCATTTCGTCGTCGCATCCGTCGCCTTCCCGGCGACGCCGAGCGACTGCTCGATGCCGTCGGGAAAAATCGGTAACTGCACCGCCACGCCGTCGTTGGCGCTGTCCGCGACGGCGGTGAGCGTCAATCGCGCGACGCCAGAATTCGACGCCCACAGGCTCCACACGGCCCGCGCGTCCCTGCCCGACGGAATCTCCAGCGCCTGCATCCGCGGCGCGCCGACCAATCCCTCGACGCGGAGATTGGTCTTCGCCTTGATCGCCTCGGAGGTGCGGTTGTTCACCACCGCGGCAATCTGCACCTGATCACCGTCCACGAGGAATCGCGGAGCCTGCATCCGCGCGATGAGAGACTTCGTCGCCGTCGTGGTCGTCTCGGCGAACCCGAATTCCTCGCCGGCCGACGAGCCGCGCACCACGGCGCGCCAGGTCGTCAGCGAGTCCGGATATTTGAATTTCACGATCGCGACGCCGTCTTCGTCAGTCACGATTCCCGGCTGCCAGAGCGCGGTCGCGGTGAAATTCGAGCGAACGGCAACCGGCGTCTCCCCGGCCACTTCCGCAAGGGCAACCGACTCGACATCCTGCGGCGCCGTCTGCCCGCCAGCCATCGAGCGCATCATCGTCTTCTCCAACGGCTGAGCGTTATCCTTCTCGAGATCGCTGGCCCGCAAAAAGGGCATCGCCGAGACCGAGCTGACGGGATCGCCCAGCGAATCACGCGACTCGCCGAGGAAGAAATCCACGGGGCTGCCCGTGTAGTCCTCCTGGATCGCGGAAATCGCCTCGTCTGTGACCGAGACGGCGAATTCGCCACGCACCGGGGCTCCCTCGGCATCTCGCACTTTCAGGCGAAGCGAGCCGTCGCCACCAGGCAGGATCTTCGCGGCATCCGCACGCAGATCGATCACCAGCGCATTCTGCACCGGCGGGAACTTGATCTCCCGGGTGTCGGCAAAAAATTCGAGTCCGCGCATTGCTGCGCCCGTCACGAAAACATTCGGCACATAGCGAGGGTCGCGATCGAGCTCGACGAGCTTCGATTTGCCGTCGACGTGCACGACCTCGCTGCGAAACAGATTTCCGCCGGCATGGACGAGCAGCAGGACGTCGCGATTCGCGGTGTCGGTCGTCACGAGCACCGGCACCTTGTCGGCACCAGCCGGCGCAGAGGGATCGCAAATAATCTCCACGCCGCCCGAGCGATAACCGGTGCTTCCGCCCTCCGTCGCACTCGCCCACACATCCGTTTCCGCGATGACCGGCGGCCCGTTTCCGTCCGGGCTCGACCACGCCACGCGGTAAAATCCCGCGCTCTGCGGCCGGAAGCCATAGCTGCCGAGGCCTTGGTCGTTCGTCTTCACCTCGTCGCGGGCGACCTCCTCGCGGGAATACTCCTGCTTCACGAGCCGCCAGCCGAACTCCGTGGGCGGAAACACGCCGAGCTTCAGTTTTTCCAGTTCCTCGCCGGAGACCTCTCGCCCCTGCGGGTCCCGCCACACTTCGGTCCAGCGCAGGCGGGAAATCGTGAGCGCTCCTGTCGCCGCGGTCGGCCGATCGTTTCCATCGCGCGCCGTGACGGAAATCTTCACGGTGTCCTTCGGCTGCACGACCCGCC
>DATCRI010000064.1 GCA_036569045.1 Chthoniobacterales bacterium
ACCAGAAGCAGGACCAGAAACAGGACCAGAAACAGGACCAGAAACAGGACCAGAAACAGGACCAGAAACAGGACCAGAAACAGGACCAGAAACAGGACCAGAAACAGGATGGGTCTCCTTCGGAGCCGAAGGGAGGCGACCAGGATCAATCGCAGTCTCAACCGCAGAATCAGAACCCAGGAAACAAGCCGCAGTCCACGCCCCAGCCGACTCCCGGAGAGAAGAAGGAGGGCGACCTCAAGGCGCAGCCCGACCAGAAACCCGGCGATCAGAAAGAGCAACCGGCCGCGCCGGCCGAGCCTGAGGAGAAGGACGGAGAAATGTCCGAACAGCAGGCGCGAGCTTTGTTACGATCCATGCAGGGCGAGGAGGAGCGCGTGCGCTTGCTTGAACGCCAGCAGAATCAAGATGTCTTTAAGGATTGGTAACCTCGTGAATAAGCTTCGTCCCGCCCTCATCCTTGCCGCTGCGGCCCTGTCGCTGCGTGTGCTGACCGCTGCCACCGTCACGGCCGAGCTCTCGGCCGACGAAACCTCGGTCGGCACGCCGGTGCAATTGCAGGTGAGGATCGATGGCACGACGAACGTGATCATGCCGCCATCGATCGATGTCGCCGGGCTCGACGCACGGATGGCTGGCCGCTCGAACTCGATCCAGGTGCAGGTCATCAATGGTCGCCTGACGACATCGAGTTCCTACGCCTACACGATCGTTCCCATGCGGGAAGGCACGTTCGAGATCCCTTCGATCGAGATCACGGTCGATGGGAAGAAGCAGCGCACCGCCCCGCAGAAGCTTGTTGTCCAGCCGGGAACGGGCAATGCCGGCTCGGCGGGCATTGCGACCGCGCCTCCCGCCGGGCAGTCGCCGCGTTCGCGGGCCCGGGCGACGGGCGACGACGGGAAGATGTATTTCGGCGAGGTGCTGGTGCCGAAGAAGAGCATCTATGTCGGCGAGGTCGTGCCCGTCGACGTGCGCTTCTATTTCAACGAGCAGGGCTCGTTCCGGCTGACCGGCCAGGAACCGCAGGTGAGCGGGGAGGGCTTCACCGTCGAGAAGTTTTCGCCGCCGCGGCAGACCGAGGAAGTCGTCGGCGACACGACCTATCACGTGCTGTCCTTCAAGACCGCGATCACCGCGGTGAAGAGCGGGGAATTGGAGACGCCGAAGGCTTCGCTGCCGGCGATTGCGCGAGTGCCCTCGTCGGCCGCACCGCCCGCGATGAACGACATTTTCAGCCAGATGTTCGGAGGCCAGGGGCTCAGCGAGGAGCAGGAGATCAAGGTCGAGAGCACGCCGGAGGGGATCCGCGTGAAGGGGCTCCCGGCGGCGGGCCGTCCCGACAGTTTTTCCGGCGCAGTGGGGGAGTTTACGCTCGCGGCCAGCACGGACGCAACCAAGGCGGCGGCAGGCGATCCCGTGACCTTGAAAACGGCGATCACCGGACGCGGAAACTTCAGTGGCATGGGCGAGCCGAAGCTCGTCGATACGGACGGCTGGCGCGTGTATCCGCCCACGGACAAGTTCGAGAAATCCGACACGCTCGGGTTGAGCGGCACGAAGACGTTCGAGACGCCGATCGTTGCGCAGGAGCCTCGGACGCACACGCCGGTCGCCGAGTTTTCGTATTTCGATCCGGCGAAGGAAAAATACTTCACCCTTCGCAGCGAGCCGATCGCGGTGGAGGCGGCGGCTGCGCCGGCCGTGGCCGCGGCGACGGCCGATGCGAGCGCCACGCCCGAACCGACTGCCCCGGCGGCGCCGGATGCGACGGGACTGTGGATCGCCCATGCCACGCCGCGGTCCTGGGAGTCCGTGGTCCGGCAGCCGGCATTCTGGATCGTCAATGGAGTTGCCGCGCTGGCTTATCTGGCGTTGCTGACCGGCGCTCTCGTGCAACGCTCCCGGCGCGGACCGGCGGCAGCGCGCGCGGCGCAGGTGCGGGAACGTGATCGGATGATTGCCGACCTCGGGCGATCGGGAATCGCGGAGGAGGATTTTTACCCGAAAGCCCACGCGGTGCTCTCGACGCAGGCGGCCCTTGCGGGCGAGAGCGGGGCGTTTGAATTGATCGATGCGCTGGAATCCCGCGGCCACGACACGAGTGAGCTGCGGGCGGTGCTCGCCCGCGCGGACGAGATCAAGTTCAGCGGCGGCGGGGTGTCCGCCAAAGTGGACGCCGCGGAGCAGCGGCGCGTGATGGGATTGCTGCGGAAGGTTTGCCGATGAAAACGTGGGTTCTGATTTCTTGTTTCGCGCTGATGGCGGGCTCCGGAGCGCTGGCGGCCGATGCGAAGGCCGACTTCGATGCCGGGAAGTTTGCCGATGCGGCCCGGCAGCTCGAAACGACCGTGGCGACCGGGCAGCCAAGCGCGGAGCAGTTCTATGACCTGGGTCTCGCCTACGAGAAAGCCGGCGAGCCGGTTTCCGCGGCGCTGAATTACCAACGCGCCCTGCTGCTGGATCCGGGCCTCAAGCCGGCGCGGAATTCTCTCGCGCTGCTGGCGGCAGCCCACAATGTGAAGCTTCCCGCGCCGTCGTGGCTGAGCGTCGTGAGCGCGGTCGCGCATCCCGACGCGTGGATCGTGGCCGGCGTCGTCGCCGTGTGGCTGGGAGCCTTCGGTCTGCTGGCGGCGTTCCGTTTCCCGAAGCGGACGGGCAAGATCGCTCTCGCCGTGCTGGCGATCGTGGCGGGCGGAGCGGCGGTTTCGGTCGGCTGGCTTTCGGATGTCCGCCTTGGCGCGACGCGCCCTGCGATCGTGACGGCGAAGGATGGCGCGGAGGTTCTCAGCGCGCCGGCGAACAATTCCAGCGTGGTCGCCACGTTGCCGGCGGGTTCCCCGGTGGGGGTGCGATCACCGCGGGGGGCGTGGGCCTATGTCGATCTGGCCGACGGAGCAAAAGGCTGGGTGCAAACCGAGCGGCTTGCCCCTATCGTGCCCGGTGAAGTTTTTTAGCGCCGCTCTCGCCGTCGTCCTGTTGATCGTCGCGCCTGCCCGGGCGGGGGAAACGGATTGGCGTTCGCAACTGGAGCCCGCCACGCCAGGAAAGTTTCCGGCGCTGCCCGGCGTGCGGATGGAGTTCAAATTCGGCTGGTCGAATGTGTTGGAAGCCGCGAAAGCCGAGGCGACGATCGAGAATCGCGGCGACAAATACGAGGCGAGGGTGCGCGGCGGGACCGAAGGGCTCGCGCGGGCGCTCTGGCCGCTCGATGCGCAGCATTCCGCGACGCTGCAGGCGCAACCGCTGCGGCCGATTCGGATCGCGCAGCTCGAGCGGTATCGCAAACGCACCGTCGAGACCCAGGTGCGCTACGATGCGAAGGGGCTGAGCCGCATGCGCAAGACTTCGGATTCCAAGGATCCCGGGAAATGGAAACGGCTGACCTTTGCGCCGATCTACGACGTCATTGGCGGCGTGCTTTTCGTGCGGAGCCAGCCGCTCGAGGTCGGTGATACCATCGGACTGGTCTGCTTCCCGGGAGATTCACCGTATGTCGCCGAGGTGCATGTCGAGGGGCGGGAGACGGTGCGATGCATGGGGCGCAACTGGCCTGCGCTGCGGCTATCGCTGGAGGTGCGTCGGCTCGAGGTGGAGAGCAAGCGGCCCACGAAGGCCGTGAAATACGCGAAGTTCCGCTCCGGCACGATCTGGGTGTCCGATGACGATTTGCGCATCCCGCTGCGGGCCGAGGTGAACGTGATGGTCGGCTTCGTTTACGGAGAGCTGACCGAGTTCAAGCGGTTGTAGCTCTCCCGATGCGACCGCGGCGGCGCGGAAGTGCGAATCGGGGACGTGAGCGATGTTGTCAGTGAGGCGGCGGGATCGGGGTTGTTGCATCCGGAGGCGTCGGCGCGTGAAGCTGGGTTGCGTTACGTCAGCGACGAAAATCCGGGGATTCATCGGAAACCGGCGAAGCAAGAATTTGCCTATGTCGATGCGGCAGGCCGACGGGTGAAGGATCCCGGGGAATTGCGGCGCATTCGCGCCCTCGTGATCCCTCCGGCATGGACGGATGTCTGGATCTGCCCTCGCGCAAATGGCCATATCCAGGCGACCGGTCGGGACGCCCGCGGGCGCAAGCAATACCGCTACCATCCCAGGTGGCGCGAGGTGCGCGACGGCGTGAAGTATGAGCGGATGCTGGATTTCGTGCGGGCGCTTCCGCGAATCCGGCGTCGCGTGGAGCGGGATCTCGGCCGGCGCACGCTCGATCGGGAAAAGGTGCTCGCCACGGTGGTGCGATTGCTGGAGCTGACGCTGATCCGCGTTGGCAATGAGGATTATGCGAGGACCAACCAATCGTTTGGGCTGAGCACGATGCGGAACCGGCATGTCGACGTGAGGGGAACGACGATCCACTTTCGCTTCCGCGGCAAGGCCGGGAAGAAGCACGCGATCCGGCTCGCCGATCGCCGACTCGCGCGAGTGGTCGCGCGCTTGCAGGACCTGCCTGGGCAGCGCCTCTTCCAGTTCGAGGCGGAGGATGGTGCGCTGCAGGATGTGGAATCCGGCGACGTGAATGCGTATCTGCGGGAGATCAGCGGAGAGGATTTCACCGCGAAGGATTTTCGCACCTGGGCGGGCACCGTGCTCGCGGCGATGGCGCTGCACGAGCTGCGGGAATTCGACAGTGATGCGCAGGCGAAGCGGAACATCATCGCCGCGATCGAGCGCGCCGCTTCGCAGCTGGGGAACACTCCCGCCATTTGTCGCAAGTGCTACGTGCATCCCGGCATCTTCGAGAGCTACCTCGACGGCTCGCTGGCGGAGGTGCTGCGCGAGCGGGTGGAGACGCGAATGCGTGAAAAACTGGGAGTGTTGCGACCGGAGGAAGCGGCGGTGCTGGCGTTGCTGCGGCAGCGGCTGGCAAAGCCGCGTCGTCAGTCCAGGCGCACGTAGCGGGAGGCGGAGTCTCCCGTAGCCCACGTGTAGATGCGCGGGCGCTCGAGCTGGAGCTTGATGGCGGATTGCGAGGGAAGTTGTTCCGCCCATTCCAACGCGGCGTCGCGGTCGGCCTCTCCGATGCGTCGTTCCGGCCGGGCGATGGTGAGGTGGGGGAACACGGGACGGGTCTCGATCTTCGCCCCGGCCTCGCGGCAGATGCGGTCGCGCCATTTGGTGATCTGCGCCTCCACTTCCATCCGGCCGTCAGCGAAGTTGAACGACAGCGCCGAGAATCGCCGAGGCTGTGGCAGGGCGGTGAGACGGTCGGGCGCCAGCGACGCGACCGATTTCAGCGGCAATCCCTTGAGGAGCGAGGAGATCTTTTTGACGAGACCGGGTTCGAACCGATGGAGAAAGGCGAGCGTGACGTGGAGGTCGTCCGGGACGGAGAAACGCAGGCCGCCGGGCGCGGTCTTTTCCAGCGCGGCGATCCATTCGGCGGCGCCGCTCACGGGCCAGGCCACAAACCAGTTCGGTGTCATGAAATTCAATAGGCACGGCTGCGGAATTGAGGGAAGCTAAAGCCATGTCCCTCGACGCCGCGACGTTTGAGAAACTTGGCGCGTTTTACCTCGGACGCCCCGTCGATCCGGCCACGCAGAAGCCGGTTGACGCCCCCTTCCTTTACGACTCCCGCGATCTCGTCACCCACGCGGTCTGCGTCGGCATGACCGGCAGCGGTAAGACGGGACTGGGGATCGCGTTGCTCGAAGAGGCGGCCATCGACGGCGTGCCGGCGTTGATCATCGATCCGAAGGGGGACCTGACGAATCTCGCGCTGCAATTTCCGCAGCTGCGTCCCGCGGATTTTCGGCCGTGGGTGTCCAACGACGAGGCGGCGAGGGCCGGCGTGTCTCCGGATGAATTTGCGGAAAGACAGGCGACCGCATGGCGCGAGGGACTCGCCTCGTGGGGCGAGGACGGCGCGCGCATCGAGCGTCTGCAGGCCGCGGTCGAGGTCGCGATCTACACGCCGGGCAGCTCGGCGGGGCGACCGATCTCGGTGCTGGCCTCGTTTGCCGCGCCGGACGTCGCCGTGCGGGACGACGCGGAATTGTTCGCCGGGCAGGTGGAATCCACGGCCTCGGCGTTGCTTGGTCTGGCCGGGATTTCCGGCGATTCGATGACGAGCCGCGAGCAAACCCTGCTGGCGACGATCCTCACGAATGCGTGGTCGGCGGGCGAATCGCTGTCGCTCGTCGAGCTGGTCCGGCGAATTCAGAAACCGCCGTTCCCTTCGGTCGGCGTGCTCGACCTCGAGGCGTTCTATCCGGAGAAGGAGCGGTTCAAGCTCGTGCTCGCGCTCAACAATCTCGTGGCGTCTCCCGGCTTCGCCGCGTGGCAGCAGGGCGAGCCGCTCGATGTGCAATCGCTGCTGTTCACCCCGGCGGGCAAGCCGCGGCTGGCGGTGCTCTCGATTGCCCATCTCGGCGACGCCGAACGAATGTTCTTCGTCTCGTTGCTGCTGAATGCCGTCGTTTCCTGGATGCGCGCGCAGCCTGGCACGACGAGCCTTCGCGCCCTGCTCTACATGGACGAGGTCTTCGGCTACTTCCCGCCGATTGCGAATCCTCCGAGCAAGAAACCGTTGCTGACTTTGCTCAAGCAGGCTCGCGCGTTCGGGCTCGGGGTCGTGGTGGCGACGCAGAATCCCTCCGACCTCGATTACAAGGGCCTCGCGAATGCCGGCACGTGGTTCATCGGTCGCCTGCAGACGGAACGCGACCGTTCCCGTCTGCTCGATGGACTCGGCGATGCCGGTGCGGCGGATCGCGAAGCGCTTGAGGCGTTGCTCGCGAATCTCGGGAAGCGCCGGTTCGTCATGCAGAATGTCCACGAGTCCGCGCCCACGCTTTTCGAGACGCGGTGGACGCTCTCGTATCTCTGCGGTCCGCTCACGCGGGATCAGATTCGCCGGCTGCAATCGCCCGTCGCCGCTGCGGCCCCCACTCCCGCGCCGACACCGGCTTCGCTTCCAGCGGCCCCGGGGGCGGAGTCCGGTCCGCCGGTCCTCAAGGACGTCACGCAGGTCTTTGCCTCCGGAACGTCGGTTGCCGGCTGGACGCCACGCTTCTTCTTCACGGCGACCCTGCGCTACCGGGATGCGAAACGGGGCGTCGATTCGCAATCCGACGAAGCCTGGCTCGTTCCGCTCGGGAGCGCGCTCACGGGGCTGGACTGGGAGGCCGCGGAAAGCGCCCCGGCGGAGGGTTTCTCCGAGGTGGCGGGCGAGGGGGCCTATGCCGACGTGCCGGCCGAGGCTCGCGCGGCCAAACGCTACGCCGAATGGGGCAAGGACGCCGCGGCGTGGCTCTCGGGCAACCGCGCGCTCGAGCTGTTCCGCTGCGAGTCGCTCGATCTCGAGTCGAAACCGGATGAATCGGAACGCGACTTCCGCGCCCGCCTCGCGTTGAAGGCGCGGGAATCCCGGGATGCCCGCGCCGATGCCCTGCGCGCCAGCTACGCGAAGAAATTCGAGACCCTGCAGCAGCAGGTCCAGCGGGCCGCGGACGTCGTGGCTCGCGAGGAAGCGCAGGCTGGCCAGGCGAGAATGCAGACGTTGCTCTCGATCGGCACGACCGTGCTGGGAGCTTTCCTCGGGCGGAAGGCGATCAGCGCATCCACGCTTGGTCGGGCCTCCACCGCAGCGCGCGGCGTGGGCCGCTCCATGAAGGAATACGAGGACGTCGGCCAGGCGAAGGCCAGGCTGGAAGCCGCCAGCGCGAAGCGCGCCGAGCTGGAAGCGCAGCTTCAGACCGAGCTGGCGGCGCTGGCCACGGAGCTTGCCGAGCCGGCGGTCGAGACGATCTGGATCCCTCCCAGTCGCGGCGGCGTGCGGATTCGCCTCGCGGCGCTGGCCTGGGTGCCTGCCTGAGGCTGAATTGCGTTGAGCTTGGCAGGGTTCTGGTGTGCTTTGACATCCCGTGATCCACCAGCTTCGTTCCGCCGTTGAATTCGCGTCGCATCTGCCGCGATACAACGAGATCCTTCGCGTGCTGTTCAAATACGGCTTTGCCGATGTGCTCAAGCTGGTCGCCCTTCAGCGCCTGATGGGAATCGAGAATGCCGAGCTGCAGGTGCACGAGACCGGTTTGCTCTCGAAGCCGCCCGCCGAGCGTCTGCGCCTCGCGCTCGAGGAGCTTGGCCCCACGTTCATCAAGTTTGGCCAGATCCTGAGCGCCCGCCGCGATCTGGTGAACGACGACTTCTATGCGGAACTCTGCAAGCTGCACGACAGCGTGCCGACGTTTCCCGGGAAAATTGCGAAGGCAATCTTTGCGGAGGAGATCGGCATCCCGGTCAGCAAGGCCTTCAAGGAATTCGACGACGAGGCGCTGGCCGGAGCGTCGATTGCGCAGGTCCATCGCGCGGTGACGCAGGAGGGCGCGATCGTCGCGGTGAAGGTGCAGCGGCCCGAGATCCAGCCGATCATCGAGCGCGACCTCGCCATCATTCTCGATATCGCGAAGTTCGTGGACAAGCACGTCGCGGAAATCTCCGCGCTGAATCCCGTCGCGGTGATCACGGAGTTTGCGGACACGCTGCGCAAGGAACTGGATTTCACCAACGAGGCGGCGAATGCCGAGCGCTTCGGCAAACAATTCGCCGAGTCGGACAAGATCGCCGTGCCGGCGGTCCTCCGCGAGTTTTCCCGCGAGAAGATTCTCACGGTCGAGTTCATCTCCGGCTTTCCGGTCGGGGACACGGAGGTGCTCGAGGAAAATGGCATCGATCCCGTGAAGCTGTCCGAGGACATCTCGGTGCTCATCTATCAGCAGATTTTCGAGTTCGGCTTCTTCCACGGCGATCCGCATCCCGGCAACATGACGGTGCTCGAAGGCGGCGTGGTCGGGCTCTACGACTACGGCATGATGGGCGCGTTCTCGCCCGGCTTTCGCTCGAGCGTCGCGCATCTCATCGCCGGCCTGGCCGAAAAGAACCACCGGCAGGTCATGCGCTCCATCATCGAGATGTCCGAGGAAGGCGTTGTCGCGGATCAGGACCGGATGCTTCGCGAGGTGGAGGAATTCAGTGACCAGCATCTCAATCAGCCGCTGTCGGACATCAATCTCGGCTACGTGCTGAACAGCCTGCTCGATCTGCTGCGCAACAACCACCTGCGGATGAAGGGCAGCTTCTACCTCGGCATCAAGGCGCTCTCGCAGGTCGAGGCCATCGGTCGCTCCCTCAACCCGCAGCTGAACTTCGTCGTTTTGGGCGAGCCCTATGCCTCGAAGCTCATCCAGAACAAATACCATCCGTTCCACATCTTCGACCTGCTCAAGAAGCTCGCGGCGGAATCGGTCGATTTTCTCGAGGACTTCCCCTACGAATTTCGCGCGCTGTGGGACCGTCTCCGCCGCGGACAGATCAATATTCCGCTCCAGCACAAGATCGACCCCGAGGGATTCGAGCCGCTGCGCAAGACGCTCGACTCGATCGCGAACCGGCTGACGAACGCCATCCTTGCCGCCTCCGTGCTGATCTGTTCATCGATCCTCATTCTTTCCGGCCTGCCCCCGCGCATCTGGGACGTGCCCGTCATCGGCATGGTCGGACTGATCTGGGGCGCCTACATGTGCCTGCGCCTCGTGCTTTCGATCTGGAAGCACGGCGGCCTGTAAATTCGGCGGGGTCAAACCGGAACTTGACGCCTCGCGGCGGGCTGCGGATCATTTCCGGCCCGCGTTGTCTCGCGCACCAGCAGTTCATGGCCCTCATCGTTCAAAAATACGGCGGCACCTCGGTCGGCACCCCCGACCGGATTCGCAATGTCGCCAGCCGCATCCTCGCCACCCAGCGCGAGGGAAATTCCGTCGTCGCCGTCGTCTCGGCGATGTCGGGGGTGACGGACAACCTCATCAAACTTTCCCGCGCCGTGTCCGATCGTCCGACCGAGCGCGAGATGGACGTGCTGCTTGCCACGGGAGAACAGACGACGATCGCGCTCACCGCGATGGCGATCAACGCCCTCGGCGGCCGCGCCATTTCGCTCACCGGCGCGCAGGCAGGCATCCTCACGGACGGCATTCACACCAAGGCGAAGATTGCGAACATCACACCGCGCCAGATTCGCAAATATCTCAACGACGGCACGATCGTGATCGTCGCCGGGTTCCAGGGGCAGACTCTCCAGGGCACCATCACCACGCTCGGCCGTGGCGGATCGGACCTCACCGCCATCGCCATCGCGGCGGCGCTCAAGGCGCACAATTGCGAGATCTACACCGATGTGGACGGCGTCTACACCTGCGATCCCCGCATCGTGCCGAATGCCCGCAAGATCGACGTGATCGCCTACGACGAGCTCCTCGAGATGGCCAGCAGCGGCTCGAAGGTCATGCAGTCGCGCTCCGTGGAGTTCGCCAAGAAATTCAACGTGCCGTTCGAAGTCCGCAGCAGTTTCAACCTCAACCGGGGAACCATCGTGAAAGAAGAAAATCCCAATCTCGAGCAGGTCGTCGTTCGCGGCGTGAGCATCGAGCGCAATCAGGCCAAGGTGACCATTACCAACGTCCCCGATACGCCGGGCACGGCCTCCCGCATCTTCACCGCCCTTGCCGATGCCGGCGTCGTGATCGACGTGATCGTGCAGAACGTTTCCGTGAGCGGCACGACGGATATTTCTTTCACCCTCAGCCAGGACGAGCTCGACAAGCTCGGCAGCCTGCTGGAGCAGGTGGTCGCGGAAGTCGGCGCCGGCTCGATCACGAAAAAGGGCGGCATTGCGAAACTCAGTGTCGTCGGGATCGGCATGCGCACGCATTCGGGCGTCGCGGCCACGCTTTTCGAGGCGCTCGGCAAGGGTGGGATCAACATCCAGATGATTTCCACGTCCGAGATCAAGATCGCCGTCATCATCGACGAGGCGAAGATCGCCGAAGCCGCGAATCTTGCGCACGAGGCCTTCGGCCTGGCCGGCGAACCCGCCGCATAGTTCGTTTTTTCGATAGCCACGCGCGGCCGCGCGTGGAATATTCACCGTCCCGCAAGCAAGGAGAGGTGGCAGAGTGGTCGAATGCGCACGCCTGGAAAGCGTGTATACCGCAAGGTATCGGGGGTTCGAATCCCCCCCTCTCCGCCAGCGGGTTTCTCCGCGGCAGTCCCGTCATTCCCAGGCGGCTGCGGACTTTCTTTTTCCCGTTTCGACCTTCAAGAGATCGAGAAATCGGTAGAGCACGGGATTGGGATCGCCCTCGCGCCAGGCGGCGCCGACGGACCAGCCGGCCTCGGCATCCTCGAGAATGTGAAACCGCACGCCGGCAAACCGGCTCGTGCCGAAGGATTGCGGGATCATGGCGAGCCCGAGGCCCGCGCGCACGAGCGCCAGCGCCGTGGTGACTTCCGGCACCTCCTGGACGATGCGCGGGTGGAAGTCGTGCCGGGCGCAGAGGCTGAGAACATGGCGGTGGAAGGATGGAGAACGCTGGCGCGAAATGAGGACGAAGGGTTGATCGCGGCACGCGGCGAGATCGAGGTCCGCGGGTAATCGTGATGCGGCGCTCGAGACAAGCATCACCCGATCCTGCACGACCGGGAGCGAGGCGAGGTCGCGGGCGGCAGGAAGGCGGACGAAGCCGAGATCGATTTTCTCGGAACGCAGGGCCTCGGTCTGTTCCGCCGTCGACATGTCGCGCAGGCTGATGTCCACGTCCGGCAGGCTCCGACGCAGGCGCACGAGCACCCGGGGCACGAGTTCGAACGTGTGAAATCCAAAGCCGACGCGCAACCGTCCCCCTTTGCCGCTGGCCGCGCGGCGCGTGAGATTGATGAGCTCGTCGCTGTCGCGGACAAGCGCGCGGGCGCCGATCAGAAAGTTTTCGCCGAGAGTGGTGAGCTTCGTGCCATGGCGGCCGCGAAGGAGAAGGTCGCCGCCGAGTTCACCCTCGAGGTGACGGATCTGCTTCGTGAGGGCGGGCTGGCTGAGGTTCAGCAGGCGCGCCGCCCGGCCAAAGTGCAACTGGTCGGCGAGGGTGATGAAGGAGCGAACTTCGCGCAGTTCCATAACCAGATGTTATCACGGTCATGAAAACATGCCATTGGCGGAATCGCGAAGAGATCGGGATGCTGATGCCATGAATCAGGACATCGCAAATCGGCCCCCGTGGGCTCTCGACCGGTGTTTTCCCCAGACAACCAGCAACCCTGCCGGCCGCGCCCGTCTCGCGACCTCGGCGCTTTTCCTCGTCGACGGCATGACTTTCGGAACCTGGGCCGCGCTCATTCCCTCGTTCCAGCAGCGGTTCGCACTGTCGGCCGGGCAACTGAGTGCGGTGCTGTTCGGTCTGGTGCTGGGGGCGTTGGTCGCAATGCCGCTTGCCGGCCGGTTGATCGCCCGGTGGGGCAGCCGGCGCGTGGTTTTCCCGGCGGCACTCGGGTTCACCGGCACGCTGCCGTTGCTCGCGCTTGCGCCTGCTCCCGGTTGGTTGATCGCCGCCGCGGTGCTCTTTGGCGCGTGGAAGGGGGCGCTGGACGTTTCCGTGAATTCGCAGGGTATCACGGTCGAGAATGCGGTGGGCAGGCCGATCATCTCATCGTTCCAAGGGTTCTGGAGCCTCGGTGGCTTGAGCGCGGCGTTTTTGCTGAGCCTGGCAATGCATCAGGGCTTTGCGCCGTCGGGACTGATGATTGGCATGGCCGTCCTGCTCTTTGCGGTGGTGCTGTCGACGTTTGGGAGTCTGCTTCCGGATGCCGCGAGTCCGGCGATCGGCCGCAGGGGGGCGTTCGCGCTGCCTTCCGGTCGGTTGCTTCGATTGGGGGCCCTCGCTTTCCTGGCCTTGTTCAGCGAAGGGGTGCTGCTCGACTGGAGCGCGGTCTATGCGCGCACGATTGCGGACGTGCCGGTCGCGTTTGCGCCGATGGCCTTTGCGGTCTTCGCGCTCTGCATGGCCGGCGGACGATTTCTGGGGGACGTTCTCATCGCCCGAATGGGTGCGATCGCCACGCTTCGCGCGAGCGGAGTGCTGATGGCTGCCGGCATTGCGGTCGCGGTCTTCGTGCCGGAGTGGCCGGCGGTATTTGCGGGGTTTGCGCTGGTCGGTTTTGGCGTGGCGAATCTCGTGCCGGTGATCTTTGGCGCGGCGGGACGCGTGGACGAGCGCGGGGCGGGGCCAGGCCTCGCGACCGTGAGCACACTCGGCTATTTCGGGTTTCTCTCCGGTCCGCCGGTGATCGGCCTGGTCGCGGCGGCGGCCGGCCTGCCGGTGGCCTTTGCGAGCGTCATCCTGTTTGGCGCGATCATTGCGACCCTTGGCGTCGCCGCGGTGAGCCCCGCGCGGAATTCGCTGACGAAGGAGGACCAATGAACCCGCACGGCGCCTACGACCTTGCGTTCGTCGATCTCGACGGCACGCTGCTGAGTCCCGACAAGACGGTCAGCCCCGCAAACCGGCGGGCGTTGGATCGTCTCCGCGAGGCGGGCATGCAGGTCGTCGCGGCCTCGGGCCGGCACCATGCAAACATCGCCGCGTTTCGCGAGATCGGACAGTCCGGTTGGACTCTCTCCTCGCACGGCGCGGTGGTCCGCCACCAGCGGACTGACGAATGGCTGCTGGAAATGGCGATGGCTCCGGAGCGGGTGGCCGAGGTTGCCGCCCGCGGCCGGGAACTCGGGATGACGTTGATCGCCTACCATCGCGACGGGGCTTACATCGAGCGCGAGTCGGAGTGGACGGACCTCTACGCCAGCCAGTCCGGCTGGAAGCCGCGCATTGCGGACTTCCGATCGCTGCCCGCGGATGGATTCCAAAAGGTGATCTGGTCGGAGGGGGCGGCACGGATTGCCGCCGTCGCGCCGGATATCCAGCGCGAATTTCAAGGCCGGGCGCACGTCGTCGTGACCGATCCGGAGCTCCTTGAATTCCTGGCGCCAGCGGCGAACAAGGCCGTCGGGGCGGTGGCTCTCACCGAAAAACTGGGAGTGGCTCCCGCGCGCACGCTCGCCTTTGGGGATGGCAACAACGACGTGGAATTGCTGCGCTGGGCCGGCTTTTCGGTCGCGATGAATCACGGCCGCGAGAGCGCTCGAAAATCCGCGCGATTCGTGTCGCCGCCCGGGCCGGAGGAGAGTGCGTTCGCTCGCGCGGTTAACCTGGCGTTGAGCACCCGGGAAGGGAGCCGAAAATATTTTTGAATTAGGATCCTTGCACTTTTTGGAAAGATTGGCATGTTTCGCGCTCCCAATCTCTGCCTGAATACTTTGCCGATGCTTCTAACTCGTTCGCTATTCGCCATTTTCGCCGTTCTGACGCTGTCGATTTCGACCGCCAAAGCCGTCGACGAGGCTCCAAAAGCGGACCGGGTCGAGATTGTTGTCAGCATTGCGGAGCAGAAATTAGTGCTGAAAAAGAACGGCGAAGTGATTCGGCGTTATCCGGTTTCCACCTCCCGATTTGGCGTCGGCGATGCCTATGGGACGTATCGCACGCCGATTGGCCACCTTCAGGTCAGTGACAAGATTGGCGATGGCCTGCCGGCGGGCGCGGTGTTCAAACATCGCAGTCCCACGGGAGAGGTCCTGGCGCCGAATGCGCCGGGCCGCGACCCCATCGTCACGCGCATCCTTTGGCTGAACGGCCTCGAGGCCGGCAATCGCAACGCCTACGGCCGCTGCGTCTACATTCACGGCACGCCCGATGAAAAGCGCCTCGGGCGACCGGTCAGCTACGGGTGCATCCGCATGCGTTCGACCGATGTGATGGAACTTTATGCGGCCACGCCGGTCGGGACGGATGTCTCCATCGTGGTCGGGCGGCTGCCCTCGGACCCGGGCGCGGGAATCATGGGGCTGATTGCTTCCGCGGCGACCTCGCTGCGCGGAGCGAAACTTTGAGCTCCTCGCACTCGCTGGCGGGAGGACGCGTGATTCTCGACGCCCTGAAAATTCAGGCGGCGGAGCGGGCCGATTGCGCGCGATTCTCCGCGACGAATTCCGCAATGCGCTGCATGGCGATCTTGATCTGCTCGAGACCGGTCGCATAGCTGCAGCGCACGTGACCTTCGCCGGAAGGACCGAAGGCCGTGCCGGGCACGACGGCCACGCTTTTTTCGCGGAGCAGCCGCATGGAGAATTCCTGACTGGTGAGCCCGGTGGAAGTGATCTTCGGAAACACGTAGAAGGCGCCGCGCGGGAGGAAGCACTCCAGTCCCATGTCGTTCAGCGCGCTTACGACGTAGTTGCGGCGGAGTTCGTATTCGCGACGCATGCGTAGCATCGCACGTTCGCCGCGCTCGAGCGCCTCGATCGCGGCGTCCTGGCTCGTGATGGACGCGCAGAGGATGGAGTATTGATGGATCTTCATCATCGCCTCGATCACGGCGTTCGGACCGCAGGCGTAGCCGACGCGGAAACCGGTCATCGCGTAGGCCTTCGACAAACCGTGAAGATAGATCGTGCGTTCCTTCATGCCCGGAACGGAGACGATGCTGAAATGCTCGCGACCGTCGTAGGTGAGTTCGCTGTAGATCTCGTCGGAGAGGACGGTGAGATTGCGGCGGATGCAGACTTCGGCGATCGCCTCGATCTGCGCCCGGCTCATCACGCCGCCGGTCGGATTCGTCGGGAAATTGAGCATCACGGCCTTCGTGCGCGGGCCGATGGCGGCCTCGAGGGCCTCGGGACGCAGGGCGAATTCATCCTCCGCGCGGGTGGGAATGGCGCGGGCGACGCCGAACGCGAGGGCGACGCTGGGATTGTAGGAAACGTAGCAGGGCTCGTGGTAAAGCACCTCGTCGCCGGGATTCAGAATCGCGCGCAGGGCGATGTCGATCGCCTCGGAGACGCCGACGGAAACGAGAACTTCGGTGAGCGAGTCGTAGCGCACACCGGTCGCGCGTTGCACGGTATCGGCGATCGCGCGACGCAGCCGGGGCAGGCCGAGGTTCGAGCTGTAGCCGGTGCGGCCTTTTTCGAGCGAGTAGATCGCGGCCTCGCGGATGTGCCAGGGCGTGACGAAATCCGGCTCGCCGATGCCGAGAGAAATGACATCGGTCATGGACTGCACGATCTCGAAGAAGTCGCGGATGCCGGATTTCGGGATGTCGCGGACGTGGTCGGCGATCGGGATGCTCATGGCGAAACGGACAGCCGCTCGGGCGCGACGTCGAAGTGATGGAAGGCGCCGTTTTCCTTGTAGGTCTTCAGGCGAAAGCGCGTGGCCGTCGAGACCACGGCGTCGATCGTGCTGAGCTTCTCGGCGACGAAGCTGGCGACCTGGCGGAGGTTACCGGCCTCGACGAGCACGAGCAGATCGTAGCCGCCGCTCATGAGGTAGCAGCTCTGGACTTCCTCGAATTTCGAGATGCGCGAGGCGATGCGGTCGAAGCCGCCGTCGCGCTCGGGCGTGATCTTCACCTCGATGACGGCAGTGACGGTGTCCGGATTCCATTTCTCGCGGTTAATGACCGTCTGGTAGCCAATGATGACGCCATCACGCTCGAGCTCGGCGATGCGGGCGTTCACGGCCTCCACGGTGAGTCCGAGCAGGCGGGCCACGTCTTCCCGCGCCATGAGCGGGTTGTGCTTGAGGAGATCGATGAGCGCGTCCATTGGAGCGGAAAAGCATGGACGCCGCCTGCGCGCTTGGCAAGCGGAGCCATGTCGCGCCGAGCTCTGAATCAGGTGGTTTCCTGAGAGGAAAGTCGGTATGTTCCCCTCCATGGCCACCGCAAAAAAGAAACCCGCCCCGAAGAAATCCACCCCCGCGAAGGCAAAGGCCGCCGTGAAGCCTGCGCCGAAGAAGGCGACGCCGAAAAAGACCGCGGCCGCCAAGGTGAATACGAAGACGACGAGCATTCCTTCCGGCCGTGAAGCCAAGCTCGCCGAACAGGCGCTCAAACTCGTTGACGAAGCCGCGTCGGTTCTCCGCACGGGCATCCGCTCCGGCGCCGAGACCACGGCAAAGAGCCGCATCGCCGCGAAGAAGAAAGCCAACGCGCTGCTCGGCAAGGCTTCCAACAATCTTTCCAAGGCGATCGGCGACAGCGCCTCGGCCCTGCAGAATCTGCTCGGAAAAATCTAACCGATCGCCGGGTTCCGGCGGTCATCCGTTTTTCGGGGAGCGCATGCGCAAAGCGTGCGCTCCCTTGTTTTTCAGGCGGAGAGGGCGCGACGCACGGAGTCGATGTCCGGCTCGGCCTCGATCGGCGCGTAGCCGTGACCACGCATGGCGGTGTCCGAATCCTTGAGGCCGTGGCCGGTGACCGTGCATACGACGGTGCCGCCCTCGGGAACGGCCGGCAGCGGGCATTTGTCGCCGGGACTCGTGAGGCATTTCATCAGGCCGGCGACCGAGGCTGCGCTGGCGGGCTCCACGAAGACGCCCTCGTTCTTGGCGAGCCAGGCCTGGGCCGCGAGAATTTCCTCGTCGGTGACGATGTCGATGCCGCCGCCCGAGTCCCTGATGGCGGCGGTGGCGCCTTCCCAGCTGGCGGGATTGCCGATGCGGATGGCGCTCGCGGCGGTCTCCGGATTCTCCACAACGCGGTTGTAAAAGATCGGGGCCGAGCCGGCGGCCTGGAAGCCGAGCATGCGCGGCAGGCGGGTGGATTTTCCAGAAGTGTGAAATTCGCCGTAGCCGCGCCAGTAGGCGGTGATGTTGCCGGCGTTGCCCACCGGCAGGATGTGAAGGTCGGGCGCGTCGCCGAGTTCGTCGATGATCTCGAACGATGCGGTCTTCTGGCCTTCGATGCGGGCGGGATTGATCGAGTTCACGACGGCGACCGAGCCGTCGGCGCCGAGTTCGCGGACGAGGCGCAGGGCGTCGTCGAAATTGCCGCGGATGGCGACGACGGTCGCCCCGTAGACAAAGGCCTGGACGAGCTTGCCCATGGCGATCTTGCCGGCCGGCAGGATGACTGCGCACTTCATTCCCGCGCGGGCGGCGTAGGCGGCGGCGGCGGCGGAGGTATTGCCGGTGGAGGCGCAGACGACCGTGGTGGCGCCGGCCTCGGCGGCTTTCGACATGGCCATGGTCATGCCGCGATCCTTGAACGAGCCCGTGGGATTGAGCCCCTCGTATTTGAGAAAGACGCGACGCGACGAGAGTTCGCTGAGGCGAGGGGAATAGATGAGCGGCGTGGAGCCTTCGTTGAGCGAGATGACCGGCGTGGCCTCGGAAACGGGGAGGTAGGCATGCCAGCGGGCGATGACGCCGCGATCGTTGGGCAGAAACTTCATGAAATCAGGAAAAATTTTCCACCGGCAGGAGCATGGGCTCGGTCTTCACGCAGGCGAGGGCGCCGATGCGAGCGGCGGCGCTGCGCATGCGGCCAAAGGTGGCGTCGTGGATCATCAGGACGAGGGGCAGCGGGCCGGGCTCGTGGGATTCCGGCTGGATGACGGAAGAGATGCCGATGCCGGCATCGCCGAGGATTCCGGCGATCTGCGCGAGCACGCCCGGCGTGTCGTCGACGAGCAGGCGGAGGTAGAATTGGGACACGGCGTCCTCGACGGGCTTGAGGTTGCCGTAGAGGTCGTGCGAGGTGAAGCCGTAGCAGCGGCGCGGGGCCTGAATGGCGACGACGGTTTCCGCCAGATCGGCGATGACGGAGCTCGCGGTGGGATCCTGCCCGGCGCCGCGGCCGTAAAACAGGGCCTCGCCGACGACATCACCGCGCAGCCAGATCGCGTTGAAGACGCCCTGCACGGACGCAAGCACGTGGCTCTTGGGAATGAGGGTGGGGCAGACGCGCACCTCGATGGCGTTCGTGGCGTCCGTCTTGATCGTGGCGAGCAGTTTGATCGTGTAGCCGAGCAAGGCGGCGAATTCGATATCCTCGCTGGTGAGGCGGTCGATGCCGGCCACGTAGACCTGCTCGGAGCGCACCCAGAAGCCGTAGGCGAGCGATGCGAGGATGATGGCCTTGTGCGCGGCGTCCCAGCCATTGACGTCGAGCGTGGGATCGGCCTCCGCGTAGCCGAGCGACTGGGCTTCGGCCAGGGCCTCGGCGAAGTCGAGGCCAGCCGCGGTCATGCGCGTGAGGATGTAGTTGCTTGTGCCGTTGAGAATGCCGTGGATGCTCTCGAAACGGTTCGCGATGAAGGCTTCACGCACCGTCTTGATGATGGGGATGCCTCCGGCGACAGCGGCTTCGTAGAAAATGGGAGTGCGTTTTTCGCGGGCGAGCTGGAAGAGCTCGGCGCCGTGTTCGGCGAGGAGGGCCTTGTTGCCGGTGATGACGATCTTGCCGGCCTCGAGGGCGCCGCGGACGAAGGCGAGGGCCTCGTCGATGCCGCCGATCAGCTCGACGACGACGAGAATCTTCGGGTCGGCGAGAAGTTCATGGAGATCCGTGGTGAACAGTTCGGCGGGCGCGTCGACGCCGCGGGCCTTGCCGAGGTCGCGCACGGCAATGCGCCGCACTTCGAATTCCGCGCCGAGCCGCTGCGTGAGCAGGGCGCGGTTTGCCTCGAGGTTCTTGTAAACCCCGCCGCCGACGGTGCCGAAGCCCGCGAGTCCGATGCCGATCTTTTCCATGTGAACCGAGGAGATTCACCGACCGTCGGGCGAGGGTAAAGCGGAAGTTGCTCCGGGTGGACCGATAGTTGGATTCCGAGGGCCTCCGCCCGAGCGGCGGAGAGCCCCGCATTTCGCGCCCCCCTCAGCGATTCCACTTCATTCCGATGGCGTGACGCCAGCAGCCGAGCAATTCGGCGCCGGGTTCCGTGCTCCAGTCGATGAGGGCGTGAGCCGCACCAGGGTTCCCGGCGGCGTCGAGCTGGAGCGCGAGGTGGGTGGCGATGCGAACGGCCGGTCCGTAGTTCTCGAAGCGCTGCCCCTGCTCGAGCACGGCAAACTCGGCGTCGGTGAGCCATGCGGCCAGTTGTCCGCCGGCGCGAGGATTGGCGCCCTCGGTGTCCATGAGATCCCGACAGGCCTGGAGGGCGGCCTCGGCGGCCGGAGTCGCCTGGCGCATCTCGAACGAGTCCCAATCCGGGCTGCACAGCGCGATGAAACCGCCGGGGCGCAGCACGCGACGCATTTCGCGGAGCGCCGCCTTCGGGTCCATCACGTGCTCGAAGAGGGCGTGCGCGAACACGAGATCGAACGACGCGTCGCCAAACGGCAGGGCATCGGCCTCGGCGGTGGTGAAGCGCACGTTGGTCAGTTCGCGACCCTCGGCGAGGCGCGAGGCACGGGCCACCTGGGCGGCATCGCGATCGATGGCGGTCACGCGCCCGGGCAGCACGTGCTCGGCGAGGCTTTGCGTGATCGTGCCGGCGCCGCAACCGGCGTCGAGCACCTCGAGGCCACGGTCGAGCAGTGGCAGCACGAAGGTTGCGGGCGATTCGCCGGTGGGAACCGCGAGGAACGCGGCGGTGGGACTGGGGCGTTGGCCCGGTGTATAGGTATAGGGCTCGCGGGGTCGCCGGGGCGGTCGCGTGGGAGCTTCGAGTGTTTGCATGGTCGGTGGGTTTGGTTTGGGTGACCCCCGGCCTTCGACGCCCGCGGAAAATAAAAATCCCACGGCCGTCGAGTGCCGTGGGTTTGCTGGTTTTTCGTTAGGGGTGGTGAGGCATCAATCCAAACGAAGCAGACCCGCGGCGTCGGTAACGACGACGGCGGAGACTGCTACGAGAATGGCGATGTGCTTCAACACTGGGTGGAGACGTAGACCGGGAAGCGGGATTTGTCAACGGGCAATCCTGCCGCTTGGCGGCGGGCAGGTGGATGCGTAGGCTCTTCGCCATGCTCTCCCGGATGATCTTCGTTCTCGCCCTGACGCTCGGCGCCGCGCTCGCGCAGACGGTGTCGCTTTCCGATTCCCAGGCGCTCGCGATCGGGCGGCGCATCTGGAAAAACGAGTGCGCGGGCACGGTGAGCGGGCTGACGTCGTGGAATCGCGGCGAGGATTTTGCGTCGCTGGGCATCGGCCATTTCATCTGGTATCCCGCCGGCGGGCGCGGCCCGTTCGAGGAAAGTTTTCCGGCGCTGGTGGGCTTCCTTGCGAGCGGCGGCGTAAAGGTTCCGGCCTGGCTGCGCGGACCCTGCCCCTGGAAGACGCGCGCCGCGTTCATGGCGGAGTTCGACGGGCCGCGGCTCGAGCAACTCCGCGCCCTGCTCGCGGATACCGTCGCGTTGCAGGCGCGATTCTGCGCGCAGCGACTGGAGCGGGCTCTGCCGAAGATGCTCGCGGCGGCGCCGAAGAGCGAGCGGGAGCGCATTCGCGCAAACTTCTACCGCGTCGCGGCCGAGCCGATGGGCATGTATGCGCTCATCGACTACGTGAACTTCAAGGGCGAGGGCGTGAGCCCGACCGAGCGTTACGCGGGCCAGGGCTGGGGCCTGATGCAGGTGCTGGCGGCGATGAAGTCCGGCCCGGCGCTCCCGGAATTTGCGCGGGCGGCGAATGTCGTGCTGACTCGCCGGGTGGAGAATTCTCCCAAGGCGCGCCACGAGTCCCAGTGGCTCCCGGGCTGGCGTAATCGCGTCGCCGGCTACGCGGGCGGCTAGCGCTTGCCGGTGACCTTCAACTTGCCGGCGAAGGCCGGATCGCTGGACGTCACGCTGGCCGTGAACTTCGCCCGGCTGCCGTGGAAGGAAACCTTGCCGTTGAGGTTGATCAACGTGCGACCGTTATCATTGATGCGGTATTTGAGTTTCACCCGCATCGTCCGGCCGGAGGCGATGATCTTCCCTCCGCCGTGACCGCGCCACGTGCCGAGCGTCACGCGACCGTGGGCGTTGCCCTTGCTGTTGAACTTGAGCGTGTGCGTGACCGCCCAGGGTTCCGCCGATCCCGCCTGCGCGAGAATCCCGTTGAAGAGGAAGGTGCCGCTGGGCGAGCCGGGATTTCCGGTGAACGTGAGCGTGGCCGGCGCGGTGAATGTCTGCCCGCCGCCGGTGGAGGTCGCCTTGCCGGTGTAGGAACCGGCGAGATTGACGAGGCTCGGTGCGGCCGAAACGTCCGCGCCGAGGCAGAGCATCGCGGCGAGAAGCGAAACAAGGCGGGGACTTTTCATGAAGGCGATGCCGGAAGTTATTTCCCCGGGCGGGCGGTGTCAAAATTTTGGCACGCCTAGTGCGCGGAAAGTGACTTGTCAGCACCGGCGTCGCGCGGGAGAACGGACCCGATGACGAAAGAGGAAATCGCGGAGGTGCTCGAAAACTTTGGCCGGCTGCTCGAGCTCAAGGGGGAAAATCCGTTCAAGGTGCGCGCCTACGCAAATGGCGTGCGGGCACTCGAGACGCTCGGCGAGCCGCTGGAAACCCTGATTGCCGAGGATCGGCTCGACTCCGTGGATGGCATCGGCAAGGCGATCGCGGAGAAGATCACGACGCTCGTCCGGACCGGTCGCCTCCCGCAATACGAGGAACTGCGCGACTCGTTCCCGCCGGACATCCTGCTCCTTTTCGAGCTGCAAGGCCTCGGTGCGAAGAAGATCAAGGCGATCTACGACGCGCTGAAAATTTCGTCGTTGAGCGGGCTGGAGCGCGCCTGCCGGGATGGCCGGATCGCTGCCCTGCCGGGCTTTGGCGAGAAGACCGAGACGAACATTCTCGCGGCGATCGAGCATCGCAAGAAGAACTCCGGCATCTTCCTGCTCGGCGATGTTGCGGGCGTCGCCCAGCGGCTGCTCGACGATCTGCGGTCGCATCCCGAGGTGCTCTTCGCAGAAATTGCCGGCAGCTACCGGCGCTCGAAAGAGGTCGTTCACGATCTCGATCTCATCGTCGCCACCCGCGAGGCGCAGCTTGTGAGCGAGGATTTCGCCGCGCACGAGTTCGTCGATCGCGTGCTCGCCGCCGGGGCGACCAAGACGAGCGTCGTGCTCAAGAGCGGGCTGCAATGCGATCTTCGGGTGGTCACCGCCGCCGAGTTTCCCTTCGCGATCCAGTATTTTACCGGCAGCAAGGAGCACAATGTCCGCCTGCGCAGCCGCGCGCTCGAGCGGGGATGGTCGCTCAACGAATACCGCTTCAGCGTCGCCGAGGGGCGTAAGCTCGTCGAGCCACTGCCCGAGGTGCGCGAGGAGGGCGACATCTACCGCGCCCTTGGCCTGCGGGCGATTCCGCCGGAGCTTCGCGAGGATCGCGGCGAGATCGATGCGGCCCAGCGTGGAGACCTGCCGCGCCTGATCGAACTGCACAACCTGCGGGGCACCTTTCACAATCACACGACGGCCAGCGATGGCCGCGCGACGCTCGAGCAAATGGCGGAGGCGGCGCGGGAGCTCGGGCTCGAATATCTCGGCATCGCCGATCACAGCAAAAGCTCGGTGCAGGCGAACGGATTGGACGCGAAGCGCCTCGCCGCGCAGCGCGCGGAGATCGACCGACTGAACGCGGAGTTCGACGGATTCCGCCTCTTCGCCGGCACGGAGTGCGACATTCTCAAGGACGGTTCGCTGGATTTTCCCGACGATGTGCTGGCCACGCTCGATTACGTCGTCGCCTCGGTGCACGCCTCGTTCACGCTGAGCGAGGCCGAGATGACGAAACGCATCATTCGCGCGATTTCCAATCCGCACGTCACGATGCTCGGCCATCTCACCGGGCGTCTGCTCACGACGCGCGATGCCTACAAGGTCGACGTCCCGGCCGTGATCGAGGCCGCGGCCGAGACCGGCACGATCATCGAGCTGAATGCGAACCCGCGTCGGCTCGACATGGACTGGCGCTGGTGGCCGCTCGCACGGGAGAAAGGCGTGAAATGCGCGATCAATCCCGACGCGCATTCCACGCGCGGTCTGCAGGATCTCGTGTTCGGTGTGCGGCTCGCGCGCAAGGGCTGGCTCACGCGTGACGACGTCGTGAACTGCCTGCCGCTGTCGAAGATGACGGAACTCCTGAAGCGGTAGCGCTCCCGCGCGGGGAAGTGAAAAGCTTTGCCCTCTCGAAGCCGAGGGTATAAGTGGCTGCTTTTTTATGAGCCGAAATGTGGGGGCGGATTTTTTGAGCGGGCTGACTTCGGCGATTTTCGTGGCGGTCCTGGTCCTGGCGGGTGTGAAGGGGGCGTCGGCCTCGATCGTCCTGTATGAGACGTCGTTCAACAATCCGCCGTTCGTGGCGGCGAGCTATTGGTCGGGCGTGGACGGGTGGTATGCGAGCGATCCCGGCAATGGCTCGGCGGCGGTGGCCTCGGATGGCGGCGCGGTCTATCTCGGCTACACTCCGCCGGCAGGAAGCGCTTCCTTCGTTGAACGCAGTTTCATGTTCGATCCGGTGGCGCGTGGATTGCCGATCGTGAAGATCAACACGCAGATGGCGATCGTCGATTCGACCAACTCCCGATTCGATGCCTTCGGCCTGGTGCTCTACAATGCGGCCGGCGAATTGCTGGGCGTGATCTTGTTTAATAACGCGGATTTTTCGCTGGCCTACAACGATGGCGGCAATGTCGACCATGTCCTTCCCGGCCATTTTTCCGCCGGCGTCTATTTTCGCATCACCTGGACGATCGACTTCTCGACCAACCTCGCGTCGGCGATCGCGACGAACCCCGACGGATCGACCTTTTCGCTGTTCTCGAATCGCACGTTCAACGCCACGGGGCGGTCGCTGAACCTGGGCGCGTTCGATTTTGGGTGGATCGTGAATTCCACCGGGACGGCGGGGGACAACTACCTGCTGGCCGACTCGTTTTCGGTCGAGGCCTTTCCGGCGCCGACTCTTTCCGGTGGCCGGTGGCAGCAGCATCGCACGCGGAAATCCTCCTACACCCTCCGTGGCACGCAGGCGGCCGACGACAACGTGAGGGTCCAGGTGCGCGCCCCGGGAAAGCGACGCTGGGCGGCGGCGAGAGGGTCCTCGACCCAGTGGTCCTTCCGGGTCCGCAAGCTTGCCCCGGGCAAAAACTTCATAAAAGTGCGCCTGCTAAACGCTGTGGGAGCCGTGATCGACCAGAGGAAGGTCGTCATTTTGCGAAAATAGACCGGGACGAATTCGCGCCGCTCGACCACGCGCCAGCGATCAGGTAAGCAGACGGGATGTCGTTAGAACTCCTTTCCATCATTCCCGGCGGTCCGCCCGCCATTGGCCCCTACTCGCCCGCCGTGATCACGGAGGGGCGCACGCTCTTCATCTCAGGGCAGATCCCCTTCGATCCCTCCGCCGGAGGAATCGTTCGCGGCACGGTCGCCGAGCAGACCGAGATCACGCTCACGAATCTCGAGCGCGTCGTGAAGACCGCCGGCGCGACGCTTGCGCAGGTCGTGCAATGCCGCGTTTTCCTCGCGGACCTCACGAAGGAAAATTTTGCCGAGATGAACGGCATCTACGCGAAGTTCTTCGGCGAGCACAAGCCGGCCCGCACCACGGTGGGGGCTCAGTTGCTCGGCTTTGACGTCGAGATCGAGGCCGTCGTCGCGCTCGGCTAGTTCATGGGCGCAGCGATTCCTCTCACGCCGCTGCCGCCCGCGGGCGAGCCGGGCTGGGAGGCGCTGCGCCGGCGGTTTCGCGGGCGTCCCGCGCTGGTTCTCAGCCAGGCGTGGCGGGGCGCTCCGGAGCCGCTTTTCGCGGCGGGGCAGGTGCGCGTCGCGCTCGAAGGGATGTCGCTGGCGGTGCTGGCGACCTTCCGGGATCGGGATGTTTTCAATCCCGTCACGCATTTCAACATGCCGGCCTTTCCGCACGGCGATACGTTCGAGATCTTCCTGCAGCCGTCCGGCCAGCGGGCGTATTTCGAATTTCACATCACGCCGGGCGGGGCGATTTTGCAGCTCCGGTGGCCGGAGCCGATGCGCGACATCCCGCTCGATTGGGCGGGGCTGCCCGATCCGCTGCTCGGCTACAAGGTCAGCCGCTGGCGCATCCGGGCGCGCACGCGCGAGGTGCGAGGCGGATGGGAGGCGTATGCGGAGATTCCGCTGCGGAGGATCTTCGAGGAAAGCCCGCCGTGGAATGGCAGTCGGCTGCGGGTGAACTTCGCTCGCTACGATTACACGAGGGGAAGACTGCGACCGGTGGTATCCGCGAGCGCCCCGCACGGCGAGCTGGACTTCCACCGGTCGCAGGAATGGACCGAGGCGGAATTGAATTTCCGCTGATTACTGCTGGTCGGGCTTCCTCCGGCCTTCGCCGCCCTGCCCCCCGCCATTCCGACGGGCCTGCATCTGCTGCTGGAAGGCTTCCCATTTCGGCTTCTGCTCGGCGGTGAGAAGCGGCTCGATCTGGGCGTTGGCGGCCTCGCGGGCCTTTTGGAAGGCTGCGCGCCGATCTTCGCGGCTCATCGAGGAATCCATCCCCAGCCGGAGGGAGGCGAACTGCGACTCGGTGATCGCGCGGATCTTCTGCATCTGGTCATCGGTGAGTCCGACCTCGGTCTTCATCTGCTGCATGCGTTGCTCGGCGCGCTGTTGGAAATTGCCGCCGCCACCGGGACCGCTCCCAGGACGATTGCCGCCGGCGTTATCCGGGGCGGGAGTTGCCGCGGTGACCGTGGAAGCGGTTTCCTCGGCGGGAGCTGGCGCGGTCGCGGTGGTTTCCGCCGGAGGCGCCTTGCGGGAACACGCGGCGGGAAGCAGCGCCGCGGCCAGGAGGGAGGGAAGGAGAATCCGTTTCATATTCAAACGATGAAACTCTAGTTCGCGCTGTCGGTTGCGCGGCTGGCGGGATCTTTCCGCGGGGCGGGTTCAGCCTTCATGAGGCTGACCGCCAGGCCGCCGCCCATCGTCAGGGCGAACCCGAGAATCTGGCCGAAGTTCGGACGTTCTCCCAGCACCGCCCAGGCCAGCAACAGGGTGGCGATCGGTCCCACCGTGCCAATAATCGCGAAGCGCTGCGCGTTCGTCCGCCGCAGCCCCACGCTCAGGAGCAGGGTGGGGGCGACGGTGCCGAGGATCGCCAGGATGGCGCCGTCGCCATAGACGGAGGTGGGCAGGTGGAATATCGGCGTAATCGGGCGCGCCAGGAAGGCATGGGCCAGCATGAACACGCAGGAGAAACTTCCCGCGATGCCGGCGAAACGCATGGCGCCGACGCGCTTGATCACGCCGCCGCTCCACAGAATGAACAGCGCATACGTGAACGCGCTGGCGAAGATCAGGGCGGTGCCGAACGTGGTGCGGTCGTTGCCGACCGGGGCATGCGTTTCCCCGATGAAGGCCGCGACGATCCCAAGCCACGCGATGATGCACGCCGTCCACGTGATCGCCGGCACGCGCTTGCGCAGCACGAAGGCCGAGATCACCAGCACCATCGACGGGTAGGTGTAGAGCACGATGCGCTCGAGGCCGACGCTCACGTATTGCAGGCCGGTGAAGTTCACCAGCGACGAGACGTAGTAGCCGATGAATCCCAGGCCGGCCAGCCGGGCCCAGTCCCTGCGGGTGAGCCGTTCCGCGTGGCGGGACCACCAGAGCGCCATCGCGATGAAGAAGGGCAGCGAGATGCCCATGCGCAGCGTGAGCACGGAGAGGGCGTCGGCGCCGTGGGCGTAGGCGAGCTTTGCGACCACGCCTTTCGAGCAAAAGAGAATCGAGCTGCCCGCGACGATGGCAAAGGTTGCCAGCGGGCCGCCGGGGTGGGTGGTCGTGGGTGATGCCGTGGTGGTTTTCATGGAAAAAAGAAAAGCCCGCCGGAGAGGGAATCTCGGGCGGGCTGCGGAAGGGAAAAATTCGCGAGGCGCTAGGCGAGGGCGAAATTCCTCCGGGCCGGACCGAGAGGGCCGACAAGCCAGATAAGGAGTGGAATTCGCTTCGCCATGGAGTTCGCGGAATGTGGCGGCGTCTTGTGGGAAGGACAAGCCTTGGTTATCGTCGCGGGCATGGAGTTACCTGATTTGCCGGCGGCCGTGGATGAGCCGGCTGCGCATCCGTCCGCGGGGCCGATTGGCGTTTTCGATTCCGGCATCGGCGGGCTCACGGTGGTCGCCGCCCTGCAGAAGCTGCTCCCGGCGGAAAAAATTTTCTACATTGGCGACACGGCGCGGGTGCCCTACGGCGGCAAGAGTCGCAGCACGATCGAGCGTTACAGCGTGGAGATCGCCGGGCTGCTGCTCGCCGAGCAGGCGAAGCTCATCGTCGTCGCGTGCAACACGGCCTCGGCGCTCGGCGTGCCGCGCCTCAAGAAAATCCTCAACCTGCCGGTGCAGGGCGTGATCGATCCCGGCGCCGCCGCGGCGGTGCGGTCCACGCGGAATGGTCGTATCGGCGTGATCGGCACGCGGGCGACCATCGCGAGCCGCGCCTACGAGCAGGCGATCCACGCGCTCTCGCCGGATGCCGAGGTGTTCGCGGAGCCTTGCCCCGTGCTCGTGCCGCTCATCGAGGAGGCGTGGTTCGACGACCCGATCACGGATCAGGTTCTCCATCGCTATCTCGCGCCGCTGCTGGACGAGGGGATCGACACGCTCGTGCTCGGCTGCACGCATTATCCCTTGCTGCGCGCGGCGATCGGGCGCGTGGCGGGCGAGGGCGTGACGTTGGTGGACTCGGCGCACAATTGCGCGCTCGCGGTGAACGACATCCTGCACGAGCGGGGCCTGGCCGCCCCGGAGCTTCAGCTCGGCAGTCTGCAGGTGGCGCTCACCGACGCGACGGAGGGCTTCCTTCGCGTGGCCGAGGAGGCGCTCGAGCTCGAGATCGGCGACGTCAAATTGCGCGCGGTGCAGGCGGCGGCGTAGGCGAAGGCCGCGGCGAGCAGGAGCCAGCCGGGTAGGAGCGCCCATCAGCTCCGCCTTCGCAATATTTCGCCTCCGCTCGGCAGCGTCTTCGCGGGAGTATTTCCTGTGGATGTTCGCAAGCGCTTCGGCTATCCGCTGGAACGCGGCGGTTTTCCTCACTACGGCTGGGTGAGCAGGCGCTTTTTCAGCTCCGGCGGCAGGCTGGAGCCGGCGACCCAGGCCCGGGCTTTTGGCGGATCGTTGCGCATCCAGGTTTCGGCCAGTTTCTGCTGGCGTTGCAGTCTTTGCCTGGCGTCGCCTATCGAGGAACTCCAGTC
This sequence comes from Chthoniobacterales bacterium, assembly GCA_036569045.1. Taxonomy (NCBI): domain Bacteria; kingdom Pseudomonadati; phylum Verrucomicrobiota; class Spartobacteria; order Chthoniobacterales; species Chthoniobacterales bacterium. Next base: position 28,830 of record DATCRI010000064.1, read on the forward strand.
CATGGCCAGCTGAGGATTTGACGCCGCGAGGGCTCCGGAAAAGCTGGCGATGCTGTCGTCCCGTTCTTTGCCCGGTGGCACGCGGGCAAACCATTGCAACGCTCGGTCGGGATCCTGTCGGACCCAGGTTTGCATCACATTGCCAAGAGCGCTGCTCCGGGAGTTTCCGCTCGGAAGGGCAAGGGTCCATTCCGCCGCCGCCGCGGGCTCGCTTTGGGACCAGCTTGATGCAATGGTCCGGATCGATTGGTCGCGAGCGGGACCTTCGGCGATTTGCATGGCCCAGCGGCTGGCTGCGGCGGGATCGTTTTGGGCCCAACTGGAGACGAGTTCGCGGTAGACGCCTTTCGTGCCGCTGCCCGCGGGGAGGCTTGCGACCCATTGCGCAGCGGCGGCGGGGTCCTGTCGGGCCCAGTTCGACGCCACGGATTCAAGGGAGGCCCAGAGCCCGCGCCCGTCCTTCAAGGTGGCGGCCCAGGCGGCGGCACTCCTGGGGTCGGTTTGGGTCCAGTTGGCGGCGATTTCTCGCATGGCGTTTTTCGCGCTTTCTCCCCAGGGCAATAAGGCCGCCCATTTGGCTGCTGCCGGGGCGTCGCGTCGGGCCCAGTTCGAGGTGATGGAGGCGATGGCGTTGGCCTGGTTTTCGCCGTCGGGAAAACTCTCGAAGAGCTGGGCGGCGGCTTCCGGGTTTTCGTTCGCCAGCCCCTGGATGAGGCCGCGCAGGGCTGCCTTTTTCACGGAGGGGTCGGTTTGCGATTCCACCCAGCGCCGGGCGGCGGCGGCATCGGTTTGCGCCCATCGCTGGGCGATGCTGCGCAGCATCTCGTTTTGATCGCTGATGGAGGTCACCATTTCCGTCAGGGCGAGGGCTTTTTCCGGACTTTCGTTCGCAATGGAGTAGAGGAGATTGCGGGCCACGTTACTGCGCTGGGTGCTGGGCTGCTGGCGGTCGAGCCAGTTCAGCATGCCGTCGAAATCGGCGCGCGCCCATTGTTGGGCGACCGCGGACGCCGCTTGTTGCCGGGAGCTGAGATCCGGCAGGCCATTGGCCCAATTCATGGCCGCTTCGCGGTCGATCAGGCTCCATTGATCGGCGACGACCATGATGGCGGCGACGCGCATTGCCATGGAGGGAAGCTGGAGGGCCCGGGCCGCGGCTTCGGCGGGATTGCGTTTCACGAGTTGCGAGAAAATGGGGTAGATGGCCTCCTCGGAACGGCGTCCGCCCGCCGGCTGCAATGCGATGTTCAGCGCCGCCTCGGGATCACTTTGGGCGAGGGCCGAAAGGAGGATACCGTCCGCCTGACGCTTCATTTCTCCCTCCGGCTGCTGCCCGACCCAGCGCCGGGCGGACTCGTAGTCGCTGCCGGCCCATTTGATCAGGGCGCTCTGCACGAGAGATTGGCGCGCCTTGAGGGGAAGTTTCTGAGCGTATTCGATGGCGGCTTGGGGATCGACCGCGACCCAGGCGCGGATTACCGCGTCGAGCGCGACCGACTCGTTTCCAGCGGTGCGCCCGCGGAGACCGTCCGCGACCTGTCTGGCGTTTTCGCGGGTAATGCTCCTGGTCAACCACCATAGCCGGCCGGCTTGCTCCGGGTAGTCGGAAGACGTTTCGCCGAGGAGATTGGAAATTTCTGCGACAAGATCCGCGCTCGACACCGCTGCGCCGCCGCCTTTGGAGGGAAGCGGTGCGCCAGGGCTCGGGTGGCTCGAGTCGGCCGGGCGTCGGTCCTGAGAGGCTCCGGCTGGTCCGGAGTCTCCCGCCGGTGTCGCGCGTCCGGAGACGTTGGAAAAAAATACGGCGCATGCGTATCCGGCCAGGAAGACGCATACGAAAGCGGCGGCGAGGGGGAACCACCTTTTCATCGCTGCCCGAGTGAGATGCTTTTCGCCGCGGCGAGCAAGGCCGTTTTTGGCGGACAAACGCCATCGGACGGCTCGACTCGCGAAAAGAGCTGAAGCTGCGGGCGGCGACGCCTCGGCTCATCTGTTGACGCCGGTTGATACGCACAGCCGGAACCTCGATATGTTACGAACCATGACGATGTCGAAACAAGCTATCCCGGTCGCTGGCGATCCGCTCTGGTTCAAGGACGCGGTCATTTACGAGACGCATGTGAAGACCTTCGCCGACAGCGACGGCGACGGCATCGGCGACTTCCGCGGGCTCATCAGCAAGCTCGATTACCTTCAGGATCTCGGCGTCACCGCGATCTGGGTGCTCCCGTTCTATCCCTCGCCGCTCAAGGACGACGGCTACGACATCGCGGATTACTTCAGCGTGAATCCCTCCTACGGCACGCTGAAGGATTTTCGCGATTTCCTGCGCGAGGCGCACAAACGCGACCTGCGCGTGATCACCGAGCTGGTGCTCAATCACACCTCGGACCAGAACGCGTGGTTCCAGGCCTCGCGCCGGGCGGCGCCGGGCACGCGCGAGCGCGAGATGTATGTGTGGAGCGACACGCCGGACCGCTACACCGACGCGCGCATCATTTTCCAGGACTTCGAGACGTCGAACTGGTCATGGGATCCCGTTGCCCGCGCCTACTACTGGCACCGGTTCTACTCCCACCAGCCGGATCTGAATTTCGAGAGCGAGTTCGTGCACCGGCAGCTTTTCAAGGTCATCGACTTCTGGCTCGGGATGGGCGTGGACGGTCTGCGGCTCGACGCCGTGCCGTATCTTTACGAGGCCGAGGGAACGAATTGCGAAAACCTGCCGCGCACGCACGAGTTCCTCCGCAAGCTCCGGGCGCACATCGACGCGAAGTTCAGCGACCGCATGCTGCTGGCCGAGGCGAACCAGTGGCCCGAGGACGCCGTCGCCTACTTCGGGCAATCCAAGGACGGGGCCCCCGTGGGCGACGAGTGCCACATGTGTTTTCACTTCCCGGTGATGCCGCGGATGTTCATGGCGCTGCAGATGGAGGATCGCTTCCCGATCATCGACATCCTCGAGCAGACGCCCGCGATTCCCGAGACCTGCCAGTGGGGGATGTTCCTGCGCAATCACGACGAGCTCACGCTCGAGATGGTCACCGACGAGGAGCGCGACTACATGTATCGCGTTTACGCGACCGATGCGCGGGCCCGCATCAATCTCGGCATTCGGCGCCGGCTCTCGCCGCTTCTGAACAACAGCCGCCGTAAGATCGAGCTCATCAACATCCTGCTCCTGTCGCTGCCGGGCACGCCGATCCTCTACTACGGCGACGAGATCGGCATGGGGGACAACATCTTCCTGGGCGACCGCAACGGCGTGCGCACGCCCATGCAATGGAGCCCCGATCGCAATGCCGGCTTCTCGTCCGCGAACCCGCAGCAGCTCTTCCTGCCCGTCACGATCGACCCGGAATATCACTACGAGGCCGTGAACGTGGACAACCAGGAGCGCAACGTCTCCTCGCTGCTGTGGTGGACGCGGCGCACCATCGCCATGCGGCAGCGCTTCCGGGCGTTCGGCCGCGGCACGATCGAGTTCCTGTTTCCCGACAACGCGAAGGTCCTCGCGTTCTTCCGCAAATACGAGGGCGAGGTCATCCTCGTGGTCGTCAATCTCTCGCGCTACTCGCAGGTCGTGGAGCTCGATCTCTCAGCCTACGCCGGCCACACGCCGACCGAGCTTTTCAGCCAGAACAAATTCCCGATCGTCAAGGACGCGCCCTATCTCCTCACGCTCGGGCCGCACGGCCATTACTGGCTGCAGCTCGAGCAGCTCGCCGACGTGACGAACATGCCGGAGAAGCGCCCGACGCCGGCTTTCGCGGGCCGCTTCACGTGGAAGGAGCTGCTCAGCCCGGAGGGGCGCCGCCTGCTCGAGCGCGACGTGCTGCCGGCCTACGTGGTGAATTGCCGCTGGTTCGGCGGGAAGGCCCTCGCCCGTCGCGACATGAAGCTCGCGGACATCATCCATGTCGACACCGAGGGCTGCGACGCCCGCATTCTTCTGATCGACGTGAATTACGTCGAGGGCAGCCACGAGACCTACGTGCTGCCGATCGCCATTGCCGAAGGGGACGCGGCCCACGCGTTGCGGCAGGACCATCCGCAGGCCATCATCGCGCAGTTCCAGGATGACGGCCACGCGACGATCCTCTTCGACGCTCTCTACGAGCCGAACTTCCGCGCCGCGCTCCTCGCCATGATGACCCGCGGCCTCTCGCCCAGGGGCCAGGCGGGCGAGCTCGCCGGCCTCGCGAGCAAGCCCCTGCGGCGCCGCGTCGAGTCTGGCGAGCCGATGTCCTCGATCATCCTGCGCGCCGAGCAGAGCAACACCTCCGCCATCTTCGGCGGCGAGTGGTTCCTCAAACTCTATCGCCGCCTCGAGGAGGGGCTGAATCCCGACGTCGAAGTCACCCGTTTTCTCACCGAGCGGGCAGGATTTCCGAGCGTGCCGCCGTTCGCCGGCGCCGTGGCCTACGAGGAGCCCGGTAAGCCCCCGCGGATGCTGTGCATGACGCAGGCGCTCGTGCAGAACCAGGGCGACGCGTGGTCTCTCACGCTCAACGTCGTCGGCCAGTATCTCGAACGCGTCCTCACGGAAAAGCCGCCGCTGCCCAGCGTCGCCCTCTCGCCGCTCTCGGAGATCATGGCGCCGCACCCGTTTCCGCCCGAGTTCGTCCACGTGCTCGGCACCGCGTATCCCGACCGCGTGCGCCAGCTCGCCCAGCGCACCGCCGAGATGCATATTGCCCTCGCGAGCGAGCGCACGGATCCCGCGTTCAAGCCCGAGCCCTTCAGCGCGCTCTACCAGCGCTCCGTCTATCAATCCATGCGCAACGGTCTGCGACGCACGTTCCAGCTCCTCGCGAAGAGGCAGCGTTCCGCGCCGACGGACGAGGTCGGCGCCATGCTCGCCCGCGAGTCCGAGATCCTCGGTCGCATGGCTCGGATCGTGGGCCGGAAAATCGTGATGGATAAGATTCGCATCCACGGCGACTACCACCTTGGGCAGGTGCTCGATACCGGCCGCGATTTCGTGATCATCGATTTCGAGGGCGAGCCCGCGCGCCCGATCAGCGAGCGTCGGTTGAAGCGTTCCGCCCTGCGGGACGTCGCCGGCATGCTGCGCTCGTTTCACTACGCCGCCTACACCGCCCTGGCGCAGCAGATTACCGTGCGCGACATCGACATCCCGACCGCCGCGCCGTGGGCCGACCTGTGGTATGAATTCATTAGTCGCACATTCCTGCAGAGCTACCTCGCCACGGCCGGCGACACGGTCTTCCTGCCGCACAACTCCGAGGATCTCGCCGTGCTGCTCGATGCCTACCTGCTCGACAAGGCCGTCTACGAGGTCGGCTACGAGTTGAACAATCGGCCGGACTGGTTGCGCGTCCCGCTCCGCGGCATCGCGCGCATCCTCGAGGGTTGAGCGGCGCGGGATCGAGCCGCGCCGCCCTCGAATCTCGATCAACGGAGAGGGGAATTAGCGAGAGGACTCCTGGCTGTCCTGTGAAGGTCCGCAGCCGCTCTGGTCACTGGACGATCCCCCGTTACGGGGACCATGGGGCTTCCGCCGCGGCTTGGGCGCGAACTCGTCGGGCGTCAACTGGCCGTCGGCGTTCTTGTCCAACGTGGCGAGGGCGGCGGGAGAGTCCGCGATCTCCGCGGCCGAGATGATGCGGTCCTTGTCCGCGTCGAGCGCCTTCACGAGCGGATCGGGCGGGGGCGGGCGCTGGGAGGAGGGCTTTTCGTCGTCGTCCCGCGCCTGGGCCGTTTTGTCCTTGGGCGGCTTCGGGCGGGCGAATTCATCCTTCGACAGCGCGCCATCGCCATTCTTGTCCAGGGCGGCGAGGGCGGCCGGGGTGTTCGCGATTTCGGCCGCCGAGATCACCTTGTCGTGATCGGCGTCGAGCGTGAGGACCAGTCGTGAGGGCGGCGGACCTTTGCGATCGATTTTCTGGGTTTCCCCGCTGGTCTGGGAGTCGTCCTGCGCCATAAGGGGCAGGGCGGTGAGAGCGGCGATTGTTCCGAGGAGGATTGGTGTTTTCATCGGCGCCAAGGAAAACATCCGGACGTTAAGCTTGTGTGTGCGGCGATGCGGAGATTTGTAAAGTTTCGGTAAATTCCGCGTCTCGAGATCGGGGGAATGCAAACAGGCCGGTGGAAAATTTCCCACCGGCCTGCGTTCTTCCCGAGGATTGGATTACTCGTCTGCCTTGGTCCCGTCGGATTTCTGGTCGTCGGCGGGCTTTTCACCCTGCGGCGGTTTTGGCGGCGGCGGGCAGAGTTCCTTGGGGCTGAGCTGGCCGTCCTTGTTCTTGTCGAGGGTGAGGAGCGCCTGCGGGGCGTTCCTGATCTCGGCTGCGGAAAGAATCCCGTCGTCGTCCGTGTCGAGGATGTGGATGAGCGGCGAGGGCGGCGGGGGCATCGGCGGGCGGTGTTCGCCGTTGGGGCCGCCGTGGGGACCGCCGCCGTTCGGAGGCTGCTGGGCCGGGAGCAGGGTGATCGCGCCCAGCGCAAGGATCGGAGTGAGGAGCAGGATTTTCATTGGATGTGGTTTTGGATTTGAGGCGAGCGGCGCGATCTCTCGGGGGCAAGGCGGGCCGTTCTGGAATCAATAGACCGCGCGAAGGTTAAGGCCGTGTGAGCGCGGGCCCGGAGATTTGTAAATCTTTTGTAAATCTGAGCGTAATCGCCGCCGGCCCCGCGTTATTTTTCCGGCATGTCCGCCACCGCCCCCGCCGCGCACCGCGTGCTCGTGATCGATGACGATCGCAAGCTCGGCCGGCTCATCCAGGAGTATCTCGAGCCGATGGGCTATACGATCACTCTGGCCGTGACGGGGCCGGAGGGCCTCGAACAGGCCCGCGGGGAAGCCTTCGACGCCATCCTGCTCGACGTCATGCTGCCCGGCCTCGACGGCTTCGAGCTGCTCCGCGAGCTGCGCAAGACGCACGACACGCCGGTGCTCATGCTCACGGCCCGCGGCGAGGAGGCCGACCGCATCGTGGGCCTGGAAATGGGGGCCGACGACTACCTGCCGAAGACCTTTTCCTCGCGCGAGCTGCTTGCCCGGCTGCGGGCCGTCATGCGCCGCGGCGCCCGCCGCGCGGCTGCGGAGCCCGCCGCCGAACTCGTCGTCGGGGCGCTGCGGCTGGACCTCGGCACCCGCGTCGTCGTGCTGGACGACCACCCGCTCACCCTCACGCCCGTCGAGTTCGACCTGCTCGCCGCGCTGGCCCGCACGCCCGGCCGCATCCGCACGCGCGAGCAGCTTCTCGAGGAAATTCGCGACCGGGATTACGACGTGTTCGACCGCTCGGTGGACGTCCACATTTCCGCGCTGCGCAAGAAGCTCGGGGACGACCCGCGCGATCCCCGCTTCATCCAGACCGTGCGCTCCGCTGGCTACCTCCTGCGCCGCCCGGCCTGATCTCCCCGCCATGCGCCTCCCGCTCTACACGAAGATCCTCGGCTGGTTCCTGCTGAACCTCCTGCTCATCGCCGTCGGCCTCGTCATCTTCCTGCAGGCGCATTTCGGTTTCGGGCTCGATGCCCTCCTGTCCGGCCGAGCTGGCGATCAGGTTGAGACGGCCAGCCATTTGATCCTCGGCGAATTGCGCGGCCGCACGCCGGAACAATGGAGCGAAGTGCTGCATCGCTACGATGTCGCCTACGGGGTGACCTTCACCCTGCTCGGCCCGGCGGGTGAATGGCTCGCGGGAGGCTTGCACGAGTTTCCCCCTGGAGTGCGTGCCCTGGTGGGCCGCCGGCCCGGTCCCGGTCCCGGTCCCGGCCCGCGCGAAGGCGTCCCTCCAGGACGCCCGATGCCGCCGCGCACGCTCGTGCAAACGGCGGACCCGCTGCGCTACTGGGCGCTCCTGCGCGTGGACCTTCCGGGGCGGCGCCCGCCCGAGCCGCCGGGCACCCTTGTGATCGAGTCGATGTCGTTGAGTGCGGGCGGATTGTTCTTCGACGTGCGCCCGTGGCTGGCCGTCGCCCTGGCGGCCGTCGCGGGGTCCGCGCTGTTTTGGTTCCCGTTCGTGCGGCGGATCACCGGGGCCATTGCGGAAATGGGCGCCGGCGCCACGCGTTTCGCCGAGGGGAAATTCGCGGAGGCCGTGCCGGTGCGGTCCCGCGACGAACTCGGCGCGCTCGCCGAAGAGATCAACCGCATGGCCGCCCGGCTGGATGGCTACGTCTCGGGCCAGCGGCGGTTCCTTGGCGACATCGCCCACGAGCTGTGCGCCCCGCTAGCCCGCATGCAGATGGCGCTCGGCATCCTCGAGGAACGGGCGGCCCCCGCCCAGCGCGAGCGGCTGGGGGACCTTCGCGAGGAGGCCGACCACATGTCCGCGCTCGTGAACGAGCTGATGTCCTTCTCGAAGGCCTCGCTCGGCGGCGCCGCTCCCGAGTTGCGGCCGGTCGACGTTCGGCGCATCGCCGGGCGCGTCGTCCAGCGCGAGGCCGCCGGGGGCGTGACCCTCGAGATGCCCGCCGAGCTTCCCGCCATGGCGGAGCCCGAGCTGCTGGAGCGCGCGCTGGCAAATCTCGTGCGCAATGCCCTGCGCCACGCCGGGGCCGCCGGCCCCATCGCCATTCACGGCGAGCGCCGCGGCAGCGCCGTCACCGTCGCCGTGCGGGATTCCGGCCCCGGCGTGCCGCCCGAAATGCTCGCGCAGATCTTCGACCCGTTCTTCCGCGTGGATACCTCGCGCACCCGCGAGACCGGCGGCGTGGGCCTCGGCCTCGCCATCGTGAAAACCTGCGTCACCTCCTGCGGCGGCACCGTCGAGGGGCGCAACCTCAGCCCCCGTGGCTTCGAGGTGACCATCCGCCTCGCCGCGCCGGGCGAGCCGCGCTGACTCCCCCGCCCGCGAACCGGCACGGGCTTTGCTGAGATCACGCCGTGACCGATACCCCGCCGTCCCCCCTCGCCAGCTCCCCGATGCTCCATGGCCTCGAGGACCGCGTGCCGCCCGGCCCCGCGCTCGTCGTCAGCATCCAGCAGGTCGGCGCCATGCTCGTCGGCACCATCACCCCGCCGCTCATCCTCGCCGGCATCCTCCACTTCCCGCCCGAGCAAACCGCGTATTTCGTCAGCATGGCCCTGCTCGCCTCCGCGCTCGGCACGCTCTTGCAGACCACGCGCCCCGGCTTCCTCGGCTCCGGCCTCCTCAGCGTCACCGGCACCAGCTTCGCCTTCCTGCCCATCCTCATCCTGTGCGTCCAGCAGGGCGGGCTCGCCCTGGCCTTTGGCATGGCCCTCGCCGCCGCGCCCATCGGCCTGCTCCTCGCCCCCGCGCTGCCCCGGCTGCAGCGCGTATTCACCCCGCTCGTCTCCGGGCTCGTCGTCCTGCTCATCGGCCTCTCGCTCCTGCCCACCGGGCTGCCGGGAATCCTCGCGCCGCCCGCGCCCGGCGCGCCCGCCTGGGGCGGCATCGCCGTCGCCCTCCTCGTCCTCGCCATCATCTTCGTCACCCAGATCATCGGGCGCGCCTGGGCCCGCATCGCCGGGCTGCTGCTGGGCGTCGCGGCCGGCTACCTCGTCTATGCCGCCCTCGGCTGGCTGCACGTCCCGCCGGGCGAGGGGATGGCCGCCGTCACCATCCCGCACCCCTTCGCCCACGGCCTTGCCTTTCGCTGGGAACTCCTCCTGCCCTTCGCCTTTCTTTACGTCGTCTCCCTGCTGGAATCCCTCGGCGACATGACCGCCACCTCCCACCTCTCTGGCCTCGAGACCCACGGGCCGGGCCACTGGGCCCGCATGCGCGGCGGCATCCTCGCCGACAGCCTCACCTGCATCGCCTCCGCCGTCTTCGGCGCCTTCCCCAGCACCACCTACGCGCAGAACAACGGCGTCATCCAGATCACCGGCGTCGCCAGCCGCCGCCTCGGCCCCCTCATGGCCCTGCTGCTTGCCATCCTCGGGTTCCTCCCGCCCGTCGCCCGATGGATCACCGCCATGCCGCCCGCCGTGCTCGGCGCGCTCGCCATCCTCCTCTTCGGGATGGTCGCCGTCTCCGGCCTGCGCCTCATCCTCCTCTCGGGCCTCGACCAGCGCGACGCCCTCATCGTCGCGCTCACCCTCGCTGTCGGCATCGGCCTGCCCAGCCAGCCCGACTGGCTCGCCACGCTGCCCTCCGGCGTGAAGCTCTTCGTGGAATCCGGCGTCACCTGCGGCGGCTTCACCGCCCTGCTGCTGAACCTCATCCTCCCCCCGGTCCGCGAGCCCCGCCCCAGCTCCACCCTGCCGCCCAGCTAGGTTGGCATGCGCCCGATATTCTGCCCGATACTGACGGAGCCCTTCTGAACCCGCTCGAATTGCCTCCGCGCTTCTTCCGATGAGACGCGCGGCTGGTTCTGGCGAATCTTCCGCTGGTTCTCGACCTGTTTTTTGATCGATGTGGGAAGAGTCCTCGCCCCCCGCCATCTCCCCTCCGCGCGCTCCGTGTCCTCCGCGGTGAAAAGAAGCTAACTCGCCTCCGCCATGTGGATGAGGTTCCAGCCGTGGCCGTCGGGATCGATGAAGCTGTGGGCATACATGAAGCCATGGTCCTCCGCCTCCTCGAAGGTCGTGCCCCCGGCCGCCAGGGCTTTCGCGATCAGTTCGTCCACCTCGGTCCGGCTGGCGCAGGTGAGGCAGTTCAGCACCTCGAGGTATTTCGAGGTGTCGCAGACCGCCTTCGGCGAATACGTCGCAAACGTGGCCTCCGCCGAGAACATCACCTTGATGGTGTCGCTCAGGACGATGCACACATGCGTCTCCCCGCTCATCTCCTCGTCCACGGGGAATCCGAGGGCGGTGTAAAAGGCGCGGGCCCGTGGCACGTCCTTGGTGGCGAAATGGCTGATGATGGTGCGGCTCATGGGAATTGGGATTCGGGTTGGTTCATCAAGACGACAAACGGGGGCGTGACGTCAGGACAACTCGACTTCGGAGCGCGAACCCTCGGGTTCAGGATTGGGGATCAGACCCAAAGACCCGCAGTTCTTGCTGGCAACGACAGGCCTTCGCGATGCGGGCGGCCCAGGCCACGGCTTCCTCTCGGGACTCCAACTCCAGCACGGTAAATCCCCCGTTGAGCGGCGGCGCCCACGGATAGCCTCCCTCGACGGCGATGCCATCGGCCGACACAAGGGCCGGTGGCACTGTTTCGTCGATGCCGCCGGCAAAAGCGTAGACGCCAGCCGCCTTCGCCTCCTCGATCACCGCGTGAGCATCGCGGCCCACCGCCGCCAACTCGGTGTCCGGCACGACCATCGCCGCAGCGGGAAAGGAAATCAGATATTTGGCCATAGTTCTTTTGGAGATTAAAAAGACGACGAATGGGGAAGTGATTTCAGGACACTTATTTCGCAGCGACTCAAAGGCAGGCGGAAAATTAAACGGCCGATAGTGAGTGCTGATCGGCGCGAAATAAGTGGTGGTCGTCTTGCTCCAATATTTCCAGAGCTTGCTTCCCGGACGCCACGAAAATCCCGGAGGAATCGCTTATGAGAATCTGTAAAATTAGCTACAGTCCTGGCACTAACCTCTTGAACGATATCTACGCTGCCTTCGCTCCGGAATCTCCGTCCTCGAGGTCGGCTTGGCGGTCTGCCATATCGTCCGTGAAATCGAGCATAATTTGGATCGGCGCTGCTTTGTTGTAGTTTTCGTTGTAGCTGTCCACATCCTGCTTCAATTGCCAGCAATCATCGGCGATTGAGCCGCGTCGTTGCTGGAAGCTCTCAAACATAAACTGCGGAGGCGCAATTTCGATGTCATACCAAAGGACCATTTGCTTGGAGTTGCCGTTGGCGTCCTTCGATACATGGCGAACAGAATGCTTCCTTCGAACGCGACGTCCTTTTGAATCGATCGCGTATTGCGTTCGCATGGCATCGCTAATGTCTTCGGAAAGGATGGACATCGCTTCTTTCAGGGATGGTTCCCATTTACCTGCCCGGATCAAGTAAGCAGCAATCTCTCGGGGATTGAGGGCACCGTCCGCGACTTCGCGGCGGTAGGCCTCTATCATCTCTAAAATACGTTTATTATAGCTCATCGCTCTTTAGTTTGACGGTTTTTCCCCAGCCATCGGTTAAGGCGACGGTTGTGAGTATATCTTTAACTTTAACTAACATCTCGCGGTTTGCGTGCCACCCAACCTCACGGCGATGTTGCAGCTGTCCGTTTACAATTCCAGGGTGAACTCCAAGCCGCTTTGCGAACTGAACGATTTTAACTTTAGAATAAAAAGGCTTCGTTCGAATGATGAAGGATTCAAGCTTCTCGTTATCGATAAGCCACGCGGACCCCTGCCTATCAGCACGATCTTCCATCTCATCCAGAAATTGATTCTTCGTTTCGCCGACGAGATTTGAATCAATGGACTCATGGTCGTTATTCACGATATGAAAGAGTTCGTGCGCAAGGGTGTGCCAGAACCAATCGATCCGGTCATATCTAAGCGTTAGGACGATCACTGGTTCCGATTTTTCCAACCAAAACATTGCCCCGTCGATTCTCGACTTTGGCAGTGCTTCAACGATTACCAGCCGCACGCCTAGCTCGGCGAGAAGTCTAGGAACTGCGCCTATCGATTCGAGGGAGCTTGCGGCCTGTCGAATTTCGGGTAAGGCCGCGACAAATCTGGAATGGTCAAAAGAGCGGACATTCAGGATTTCCGCAAACTGCAACGCTCGCCGCAGCCATGCGGTCTGCGCGCCAGTAAATTCAAGCGCGCGCTGCGTCTGCCTCGCGAAGGCGCGAGGCGCAACGATGTCGTTCAGATCGGAAACGCCAAAAAAACGGCATACAGCCGCTTCAGTTTCAGCCAAGGTGTCGGTGAAAGGGATCCATCCCCTTTTTTCCATCTCCTTGACCGGCGCGATTTCATACAGCTTCGCTTTCCTTCCAGTATCCGAATCTTGGCTGCGAACTAGGCTAAGGCGAAAGGCCGATTCACGAGCCATCCACTCTTCGGCGGGGATACCAAACGCAGCTGCAAGCGCGATTGCCATTTCAGGAGTAATTGCACGTTTCCCTTTGATGACCTCGTTGATTGCAGCGACTGGTCGATTGAGAATTGATGCAAGATCCAATTGAGACCATCCTCGCTTTTCGAGTTCAGTCTTCAAAAAATCCCCTGGGGGAGCGGATATTTCGGCGGGTTCCATGGCAGGCACTTCGCAAGGAACCACAGATCATCGGTGTTGGTCAATTCGTATTTTATCGTATGTCGATAAAATGCCATTACCAACAGAGTATGTTGTCTTTTTATCCGCTGCAGCGGCGGCTTTTGGCCGCCGCCGCTTGGAGGTTCGGGCTTAGCCGCCGACGGTGATTTCGGCGGGGTCGCTCCATTGGCCGGCCATGGATTCGCCGAGGCGGTAGACGGCGCGGTAGGTCCAGATGGTCGGCGTGGCGGGCGGGGTGAAGGTGTCCACGTAGTCGGGCTCGGTATCGATGGCGAGGAAGGCGAAGCCGGTGCCGCGGTTGACCTCGATCTCGAGCGCGGTGAAGGGGCCTTTCTTCCAGCCGATCTCGGGCTGGCCGCCGGCGACGAGGCGCAGGGTGAGCACGGGCTTGGCGGCCTCGGGGTCGAAGGTCTGCTCGGCGCCGATGATGCCGAGGTCCTGCCCGATGGCGTCGGTGTAGGCGGGGGAGTTCTTGATGCGCTGCACGAGCTGGCCGATCCATTTGAAGATGCCGTAGCCGGGCGCGGGCAGGGCGGGGGCGGCGCCGATGACGGGGTCCACGGGCAGGACGATGGGGGCGACGACGGCGCCGTCGCGCAGGCGGTTCTTGAAGGCGGTCCATTGCTTGGCGCTGGTGGCCGTCTGTTCCTGGGTGACGCGGGCCCAGTGGAAGAGGGCGGCGGCATTCTGCACGGCGGTGACGTCCCCGGCGCTGAGCTGCAGGGCGGTCTGGTAGGCGGGGAGCTTGAGGGCGAAGTTCGTGAGGAAGGCGTCTTTGCCGGCGTCGGTGTCGGGGAGGTAGGGTGAGGTGGCCATGGTGTGAGGTGGGTTTTTTGGGTTTTGGGTTGGGTTTTCTCTGTAAAGGCGGGCTGGTCAGCGATCGACCAGCCTTGGTGAGAGGCTGACCAAGGCTGGTCGAGGGCGCACCAGCGCTGGTGGAAGACTCACCAAGGTTGGTGAAAGGTCGACCAGGGCTGGTCGAGGATTGACCAACGCTGGTGGAAAGCTCACCAGTGCTGGTGAAGGGTTGCCGAGGGCTGGTGAAAGACTCACCAGCGCTGGTGAGGGACTGCCGAGGGCTGGTGGAGGATCGACCAGGGCTGGTGGGAGGTTGACCAGCGGTGGGCAGTGAGAAAAAAGCGCCAGTCGAAACACAGAAAAACTCCGTATCAGTGCCGGACGATCACCGGCCATACGTAAAGCTACGTATTTTTACGAGGCGGGCGGGTTTCGGCATCGTCTTTGCTGAGGCAAGGGACCATGGGGCAGGGACTTACGAAACGGGAGGAGGAGGTCGTGAAGTGGCTGCGGGAGGGGAAGACGAGCGAGGCGATCGGGCAGATCATGGGGATCAGCCCGCGGACGGTGGAGAAGCATTGCGAGCACATCTACGAGAAGCTCGGCGTGGCGAACCGCATCGGCGTCTTCTGGCATTTCGTCGATCGCAAGGGCGGCGGCGACGGGGCGCTGGCGCTCCTCGGCCTGGCCCAGATGCTGGGCGGGCTGGCGCTGGGGGCGTAGCTGCTCCGCGGGGGCGACGCCGCGGGACTGACGGGCGCGTCAGCGGTGCGCCCGATGGGGAAGTGGGCCGGGGGCACGGCGGGGGCGCCGGCGAGGCCCGATCTCCGGTTGTCGCCGGTGTGGCGGCGTCACCTCAACCAATTCCGTTTATGACCACGAATCCCACCCACTGCATCAATACCTGCAACGCCCTCCTGCGTGGCGAACGCTCTGCCGTCGAGACCTACGGCAAGGCGATCGAGAAATACCACGACCGGGCGGAGGTCTCGCTCGAGCTGGAGCGGATCCGCGAGCAGCACGCCTCGTCGGCGCGGTTGCTCGAAGAGAATGTGCGCGAGATGGGCGGGGAGCCCGACGCGGACGCCGGGGCGTGGGGCGCCTTCGCGACAGCGATCCAGTCCACCGCGAACCTCTTCGGCGAAGGCTCTGCGTTGGAATCGCTCAAGAGCGGGGAAAGCGCGGGCCGCGGCGACTACGAGAAGAGCCTCGAGGACGAGGACGTGCTGCCGGAGTGCAAGGAGTTGATCCGCTCCCGGCTGCTGCCTCCCGTCCTCGCGAATATCACCGCGCTGGAGCGGTTGCAGCAGACGGCGTGACCGCCGGGGCCGGTGGGCCTTTTTGATTGCCGGGACCGGGCGGCGCTTCCCAGGCTGGGGCATGCGCAAGCCCGGTTCCCGAGATCGTTCCCCGGCGCGGGTGGTGATCCCGTATCGCCATGCGTGGCTGTGGGAGCCGCTGGAGGCGCGGCCGGATTTCGCGCTGCGGGCGATGTTTGGCGCGAAGGCGGTGTATCTCGACGGGCGGCTGGTGGCGGCCTTCATGGCGAAGGAGGAGCCGTGGCGCGGGATGCTGGTGGCGACGTCGCGCGAGCACCACGCGGCGCTGCGGGCGGAGTTCCCCATGCTCGCGCCGCATCGCGTGCTTCCGAAGTGGCTCTACCTGCCCGAGGCGGACGAGGCCTTCGAGACGGTCGCGGAGAAACTGATGCGCCTGGCCGCGGCGGGCGACCCGCGCATCGGAGTGATCCCGCCGCCGAAGAAGGGCAAGGCGGTTGCGGCCCGCCGCCGGAGGAATTCTGTTTCCTTTCAGGAAACTCGCGCTATAGGGAAGCCCATGAACAACCGCGAGGGATAAGGGCGCGATGGACACCTTCACGCTCGTTCACGTTCTCATCAGTCTGGCGGGCATCGCCTCGGGCTTCGTCGCACTGGGCGGCTGGCTGGCGGGCCGGCACTTGCCGGGCTGGCGCTCGATCTTCCTCGTCACGACGGTGGCGACGAGCGTGACGGGATTCTTCTTTCCGTTTCATGGCGTGACGCCGGGCATCGCCGTCGGCGGGCTGTCGCTCGGCGTGCTGGCGGTGGCGATCTTCGCGCTGCGGGTGAAGCGCGCGGCCGGCGGCTGGGAGACGGTGTTCCTCGTCGCGGCGGTGACGGCGCTTTATTTCAATGCCTTTGTGCTCGTGGCGCAGCTCTTTCAGCATACGCCCGCGCTCAAGGCGCTGGCGCCCACGCAATCGGAGCCGCCGTTCGCGGTGGCGCAGCTGCTCGTGCTGGCGGTGTTCGTCACGCTCGGCGTCGCGGCCGTGAGGCGCATGCGCGCGGTGCGGCCGGCCTGATCCGCGCCGCGCCGGGCGGGATCGACATCCCGGCCAGGGGGGAGGAAACGGGGGCCGACCCGGTGGCGGCGGCCTGGGTCAGACCGAGTCGATCACCTCGGCGGCGGTCTTGAAGTGCGTCTTCGCGACGGTGCCGAGGAAGTCTGCGCCCTTCGCGGCGACGAGCTGGCGGGCGATGGTTTTCACCTGCGCGCTGGCGCCGCGAGGCAGCGTGACGCCGAGGCCTTCGCCGGTCTTTTGCAGCCAGTCGATGAACTTCTCACGGGCGAGGATGCTGGCGGCGGCGACGGCGTAGTCGGACTCGGCCTTCGTGCGCTGCTCAAGCTGGAGGGCCTTGCCCTTGTCGATGAGGGCGCGCTGGATGAGGCTCTCGTCGGCGAATTTGTCGGAGAGGGCGCGAGGGCAGTCCGGGCGCATTTCGCAGAGGTTCTCGATGGCGCGGGCGTGGCCCCAGGCGAGGAGGCGGTTGAGATTCCGGAACTTTGCGAAGAGCTGATTGTATTTCTCCGGGCCGATCATGATGACGGTCTGCGGGGTGCGCGTGCGGCGGATGATGGCGGCGAGTTCGCGGATGCGCTTGTCGGAGCCGATGGCCTTGCTGTCCTGGATGCCGGCTTCCTTGAGCGTGCGGGCGATGTCGGCATCGACGTAGGCGCCGGCGATGACGAGCGGGCCGAAGAAGTCGCCCTTGCCGGACTCGTCGATGCCGAAGTGCGGCTCGAATTTCTCGGGCTCGTAAACCTCGTCGTAGCCGAACTTCGCCTCGCCGAGGACCTGCG
Source organism: Chthoniobacterales bacterium (assembly GCA_036569045.1). NCBI lineage: Bacteria > Pseudomonadati > Verrucomicrobiota > Spartobacteria > Chthoniobacterales > Chthoniobacterales bacterium. Next base: position 45,885 of record DATCRI010000064.1, read on the forward strand.
GCTCGAGGGTGAAGGTGATGAAGTCGGCGAGGTCCTTGCCCTGCACGACGACCTTCGGGCCTTTCTCATAGACGGCGACGTTCAGCTTCCCCTTGCGGGCGCTGAAGATCATGTAGGGCTTTGCCTCGAAGTCGAACTGCTGCGCGACGAGGGCCTCGCGGAGCAGTTGCACCTGCCCGGGGGTGAGGGGGGACGTGTAGGTCGTGACGTTGGACACAGGAAAGGGACCACGGATAGCACGGATGACTCGGATGGGGAAATGCCGAGGTGAACGAGTGCGCGGGGAAACGGGGAGCGTCAATCCGTGAAATCCGTGCTATCCGTGGTCCGTCGCGCAGTGCCAGATCCCCAATCCCAAATCCCAAATCCAAAATTGCTAGCCTGGTATCAGGCCAACGCTCGCGATCTGCCGTGGCGGCGGACGACTGATCCCTACGCGGTGCTTGTCTCGGAGTTCATGTGCCAGCAGACGACGGTGGCGGCGGTGATTCCGTATTTCGAGCGGTGGATGGCGGCATTCCCGACCGTGGCGGTGCTGGCGGCGGCGGAGGAGGAGGCGGTGCTCGGGCGGTGGCAGGGGCTGGGGTATTATTCGCGGGCGCGGAACCTGCATCGCGCGGCAAGGGCCGTGGTCGAGCGCCATGGCGGCGAGATTCCCGGCGATCTCGCGGCGCTGCGGGCGCTGCCGGGGATCGGCGAATACACGGCGGGCGCGGTGCTGGCCTTTGCCTTCGAGCGGCCGGCAGCGGTGGTGGACGCAAATGTCGCGCGCGTGCTGGCGCGGCGGAACGACATCCGGCAGGCGATCGATTCGACGGCGGGCAAGGCGGCCTTGCGCGAGGCGGCCCTGGCGTTGCAGCCGGCCGGCACGGGAGCACGGGAGCTGAACTCCGCGCTGATGGAGCTCGGCGCGCTCGTGTGCAAGCCTCGCGCGCCGCTCTGCGGGGTATGCCCGATCCGCGGGGAATGCCGGGCCGATGCGCCGGAGTCGCTGCCGGTGAAGCGGGCGCGGGCCGCGGTGACGAACGTGACGGAGCGGCGGGCGTTTTTCACCGACGGGACGCGGATTTTTCTCGCGCAATCGGCGGGCCGCTGGCGGGGCATGTGGATCCTGCCCGAGGTGGAGCCCGGAGCGCCGCCGGATCACGTCGAGGTCTATCCGATCACGCGCTATCGCGTGCAGATGGAGGTGGTGCGCGCCGCGCCGCCGGCAGGGGATCGCTCGCTGCGGGGCTTCCCGCTCGGGGAACTCGATGCCGTGCCGATCCCGTCGCCGCATCGCCGGGCCATCCGGGCCCTCGGTGCGCCGGGCGCGGGTTGACTTGCGGGCCGCGAAGACTTTCGGTATCGCTGGCCGCGCTCCGCCTCGCACGGCGAGCGATCCCCCAAACGTCATGACTGTTTTCCTCCGTCGTCTTGTTCGTGTCGCCTGTTTGCTCGGGATGCTGTCCGCGGCGCGGGCGGGCGAGGATCATCCCCGCCTCTATGTCTCCGACGCGGACAAGCCCGCCATTCAGGCGAAGATCCGCGATCATGCCTGGGCGGCGGGGGCCTACCGGAATCTGCTCGCGACGATCGATCCCTACGTGACCCGGCACCAGAGCGACCCGCAATGGATCGTGTCGCGGCTGGCGATGTATTGGAAGCCGGGCGAGCGCTACACGCAGTGCTACATCAAGGACGAGAACTGGGATCGCGGCACGGGGGACGCGCCGGTGCCGACGGTGCGCCTGCCGGGGATGCGCACCTGGAACGATTACCAGAATGTCCCGCTGGAGGATCGCATTCCCTACAGCGAAAACGGCGACATGAAGGCGCTGAGCCGGAAGAATCCCGACCAGCCGCCGGTGATCGTGCCCTACCGGAAATCCGGGCATCTCGTGCGGTCGAACAACGTGGAGATCCTCTCTCTCGCGGAGAAGGCCGCCTTCGCCTACTGGGTGAGCGGCGAGGAGAAATACGCGAAGTTCGCCGCCGATATTTTCAACGCCTGGCTGGTTGGCACGTATTACATGAAGCCGGTGCTCGACCCGGGCAAATCGTCCAAGGGACCGGGAGGCACCAAGCCCGGCGGAATCCTTGGCTACTACGATTACGAGCAGATCCACGACGACCTCGCCCTCCACGCGGCCCCGGTCTACGACTTCCTCTTCGATTACCTGCAGGCGCATCCGGCGCCTGCGCTCCAGGCCACCGGGAGGAGCCTGCCGGAGGTGGCCGGCATCGTGTTCAAGCGGTTCGTCGACATCGGACGGGTGAGAGGCGGGCATAATGGCAACTGGAACGTGAACGGCTGGAACATGATGATGTTGCCGATGCTCGTGCTCGAGAAAAGCGAGGCCTACGCCGATGGCCACGGCCGGGACTATTACCTGCCCTTCTTCACGACGAATTCGACGAAATACCACGACGCGCTGCCGAAGATCGTGGCCGCCTATGACAAGGATACCGGCCTCTGGCCCGAGTCGCCCGGCTACGCCTTCGGCACGATCAATACGCTCCTGCAGTTCGACCATCCGATCTCCCGCCAGGGCGTGGACATCATCAGGGAAAATCCGGCCCTGCAGAAGGCTGCGCTCGCGGTGTTCCCGTGGATGGATGCCCGCGGGAATCTGGTCGTGTTCGGCGACATGCGCGGCGGCCCCGCGAATTTTTCGACATTCGAGAACCTGCTCGCCTATTACACCCGCACGAAGGACGAGGCGAATGCCCGCGCGGCGGCAGCCGCCATCCGCCAGGGCGTGGAGGCGGGGATCTACGATCGCAGCAAGGTCGACTGGACTGGGATCTGCGTGAACGTGGGCGATGTCTCGGGGAGCGGCGCGACGCCGGCGGCCCGCACCGCGTATTCCGCCTTCCACCGGCACGTCGTTCTGCGCAACGGCAACGATCCGAAGACGTCGCTCATGGCCACGCTCTACGGAGGCCGGAAGGGCGCGCATCTCTCCGAGAATGGCCTCGCGATGCAGCTCTACGGCATGGGCTGGGCGCTCGGTCCGGACGCTTCGGCCTACGAGAGCTATTGGAGCGACGACCGCGCCTACCACCAGTCCGCGGTCGGCAGCAACACGATCCTCCCCGGCTACACGCGGGGGCCGATCACGGTTCACACGATCGATCCGCCGCCGGCCCGTGGCGGATTCACGAATACGACGGAGACCTCTCCGTGGTGCTCGTTCGCGGACATTGGCGCCGACCAGAAGCGGCGGCTGGTGGCGATCGTGCGCACCTCGGCGACCACCGGATACTATGTCGACATCTTCCGCTCGAAGCTCCCGGATAACGATTACCTTTACCACAACGTCGGCAGCGCGCTGCGCCTCGCGGACGCCGCCAATCGTCCCCTGGCGGAGGAGCCCGCCGCCTTCGGCAAAAAGGATCCCGCGCTCTATCGGTTCTTCCGCAACGTGAGCAGGACGCACGCCGATGGGGATTTCCTCGCGCAGTGGACGATTCCCGGGAAATCCTCGCCGACGCTTTTCATGGACATGTGGATGCGCGGGGGCGCCGGCCGGAGCGTTTTCCAATTCGACGCGCCGCCTACGACGCTCGTCGACGTGACGCCCGCGGGCGCGAGCAAGGCGCCGGCCTCCACGCCGTCGATCATCGTCCGACAGACGGGGAAGGACGGCTGGAATGCGCCATTCGTCGCGGTCTTCGAGCCCCACGAAGCCGGTCGAAAATCGATCGCGAAGATCACGGCGTTGCCAGGATCCAGGAGCTTCGTGGGCCTTGTCGTCGAGAGCCGGCCTCTCGACCGCGAGTTGCAGGGGCGAAAGGATGTGATCCTCAATGCCGTCGACGATGCCGAGCACGCGACGCCCGATGGCGGACTTTTCCAGGGAACCTTCGCCGTCGCCTCGACGAATGCAGAAGGCCTCCGCGAGCTGTATCTCGGACGCGGCAAGCGGCTGCGGGTGGGCAGGCAGGAGCTGGCGTCGGCGGGTTCCAAACCGGTCTCGGCCAGCATCTCGAACGCTGGCGGCGCCTGGAGCTACTCCGCCGACGCGCCCATTCGCTGGACGTTCCCGGACGCGAAAGCGGGGACGCCATTGCCGATCGTCTGCGAGGCGAGGGGCCGGCGAACCACGGTGACGCCCGTGGTGAATTCCCGCGAAGGCACGGCTACGGTCGAGCTGCCGGCCGGCGACCGGGTGACGTTGCACCTGCCCGCCGACTGAGCCGGGCGGGCGCTCTTGCGACTTTGGCCGGCAGCGTTCAAGTTGAGGGTATGAGTTCCTCGGTATATGACACGATGCCCGACGCGGGCGGACACTTTGGCCCTTACGGCGGGATTTTCGTGCCCGAGACGCTCTGGACCGCACTGAAGGAACTCGAGGACGAATACGCCGCCGCGCGCAAGGACCCGGAATTCCGCCGCGAACTCGCCGACCTGCTGGCGAATTACGTCGGCCGGCCGACGCCGCTCTATTTCGCCGAACGCCTCACCGAGAAGCTCGGCGGCGCGAAGATCTACCTCAAGCGCGAGGACCTGCTCCACACCGGCGCGCACAAGATCAACAACGCAGTCGGCCAGATCCTGCTCGCCCGCCGCATGGGCAAGAAACGCATCATTGCCGAGACCGGCGCGGGCCAGCACGGCGTGGCGACCGCGACCGTGGCCGCCCGCTTCGGCTGCGAGTGCGTGATCTACATGGGCGCCGTCGACATGGAGCGGCAGGCGCTGAACGTTGCCCGCATGCGCTTCCTCGGCGCGAAGGTCGTCGCGGTGACGGCCGGGCAGGCCACGCTCAAGGAGGCGGTGAACGAGGCGATGCGCGACTGGGTGACGAACATCCGCTCGACGCATTACATCCTCGGCACGGCCTACGGGGCGCATCCCTACCCGATGATGGTGCGCGATTTTCACCGCGTGATCGGCGACGAGGCGCGCCGGCAGATTCTCCAGCGCGAGGAGCGCCTGCCCGATCTGCTCGTGGCCTGCGTGGGCGGCGGCAGCAACGCGATCGGCCTCTTCTACGCCTTCCTCAACGACGAGAACGTGCGCATGGTCGGCGTCGAGGCTGGCGGCCACGGCATCAGGCCCGGCGAGCACGCGGCGCGCTTCCAGGGCGGCAGGCTTGGCGTATTGCAGGGCGCGAAGACGTGGCTGCTCGCGAACGAGGACGGCCAGATCGAAGGCACGCATTCGGTTTCGGCGGGTCTCGATTACGCGGCGGTCGGCCCCGAGCATTGCTGGTTGAAGGACATCGGCCGCGCCGAATACGACTACGCGACCGACGACGAGGCGCTCGCCGCCTTTCAGATGCTCGCGTCGGTGGAGGGCATCATTCCCGCGCTGGAGTCGTCCCACGCCATTGCGCACGTGATCAAGGTCGCGCCGCAGATGGGCCGCGATAAAATCATCATCGCGAACCTCTCCGGCCGCGGGGACAAGGACGTGAACCAGGCCGCGAAGATCCTTCTCGGCATGGACGCCTCGTAGCGGCGGCCGCCCGGATCAAACGACGCGGCCGCGGATGCGGACGTCGTCGCCGATTCGCGTGTAGCTGACGTCCGCAAGTCGCGGGGCATCCTCGCTGCGGCCGACGCCAAGACCGCCGACCGCGGGAACCGGGCCGCCGAGAAGTTGCGGCGCCATGTAGATGACGGCTTCGTTGACGAGGCCGGCGTCGAAGGCCTCGCCGAGCGTGCGACCGCCGCCTTCGATCAGCACGCTCGTGACGTTCATTTTGCCGAGGGCGGCGAGCACGGCGCCGAGTTTTTCGCGCGAGAAAACGAGAGTGCGGTCGCGGTGGCGGTCCGTGAAAAGATGCGCCGCCGCCGGCAGGCGCGTCGTCGAGCGACTCATGATCACGCGCCATGGCTGCTTCGCGCCGGGAATGCCGCGGATGGTCAGCTTCGGATTGTCGGCGCGCACGGTGCCGCCGCCCACGAGGATGGCGTCGACCCCGGCGCGCAGCCGCATGGCGTCGGCGCGGCTTTCCGGGCTGGTGATCCATCGCGACTCGGGATGCGAACTGATGCGGCCGTCGAGGGACATGCCGCATTTGGCGATCACCCAGGGGCGGCCGGTGACGATCCAGTGATTCCACGCGGCGTTGAGTTTCGTGCACGCGTCGGCGAGCACTCCGGACGTCACCGCGATCCCCGCGGCCTGCAAAATGGCGTCGGCGCGGCCGGCGTGGGCGGGGTTGGGGTCGGTTGCGCCGTAGACGACGCGGGCGAAGCCGTGCCGCGTGAGGGCGTCCGAGCAGGCCGGCGTGCGGCCCTGGGTCGAGCACGGCTCCAGCGTGACGTAGATCGTGGCGCCACGGGCTTCCGCGGGCGAGGCGAGCGCGCGGATGGCCTCGATCTCCGCATGCGGCCGGCCGGCGGCGTGGTGGTGGCCGCGGGCGAGGATCCGGCGACCCTTCACGATGACCGCGCCGACGGCGGGATTCGGGCTGGTTTTGCCGAGGCCCTTCCGCGCTTCGTCGAGCGCCGCCTGCATATGCCTTTCGTCCGTCGTCGACTGTGCTACCATTTGGTGAGCCTAGCTCGTCTATGCACCTTTCCCTCCAGCAGAAAGAGCAGTTCTTCCACGAAATGAGCGAGTTGCTCCGCAGCGGGCGATCGGTGCCCGACGCGCTCGAAGTGGTTGCCCGGTCGCGATCCTCGGCGATGCGCGAGACGGCGATCGCGATGAAAGCGTCGACCGGCGATGGCTCGGCGGTCAGTTATTTCGCGGGCACGCCGTCGGTCTTCGGCGCGCTCGATCGCGAGATTGTGGGTGGTGGCGAATCCTCGGGACGCCTCGACGACGCGATGGCCTATCTGCGGGACTACTACGCCGCGCTCGGGCGGGCCCGGAAACGCCTGATCATCGGCGTGCTCTATCCGTTTTTTCTGCTGCATTTCGCCGCGGTCGCCCTGGCGGTGCCGGCCTTCATGTCGGACGGCCCCGAGGCGTTTTTCGGGCAGGCGCTGGGCTTCCTCGCGATCTTTTACGTGCTGTTCGGGCTGGCCGTCGCGCTCGTGCGACTCGCGGTGAAGGCCGGGGCGGCGAATGCCTCCGTCGACCAGTTTCTGCAATCGATCCCGGGCATTGGCGGAACGCGCGTCGCCCTCGTCGGTTCGCGCTTTTGCATGCTGATGGGGATGCTCGTGCGCGCGAGCGGCGGGATTCTCTCGGCCATGCGCCGCTCCGCCGACGCGAGCGGGAGTGCCCTCTTTCGACACGGCGCCGAGGCGGCCGTGGTCGCGGTGCAGGGTGGCGGCGCCCTGGGCGCTTCCGTGGCCGGCACGCGGGCTTTTCCGGAGGCCATCGACCGGGCCTTCCAGATCGGCGAAACGTCGGGCCGGCTCGACGAGGAAATGACTCGCCAGGCCACGCGCTTCACCGAGCAACTCGATCGCCGGCTCGACCTGATCGCCGGCGCGCTCGGGAAGGGAATTCTCCTGCTTGTGATGCTCGTCGTCGCCTGGAGAATCGTCTCGTATTACCTCGGCTACTTTCAAACCGTAAACTCGCTCCTCCAATAGAAGTGCCAAATTGGCACTTATATTGTGAGTAAAATAACGCGACGTATGAGTCATGATGACGCTTTTGTCGAAATTTGACTCTGAGATTTCTGCGCTGCAAGTTGCTTAAATACAGGCTCTTGTGTTGAGTTTTCTTGTCTTGTTTCGGTCCGGCATTCGCCAAGCTGTAAGAGGAGTTGAGAACATCAACCTCAACCTGATTCCACAAAATGAGACTCATCAGCTATCAACCTCAAGTGCCGGCCTTCGCCCGGCTGACCTCCCTTCGGGACCTCTTCGACTCTGCCTTTGAACTGACCGGCCCGCGTGCGGGCCGTGGCTGGTCGCCGGCGCTCGACATTCACGAAGATTCCGAACGCGTGATCGTTTCGCTCGAAGCCGCGGGACTGAAGAAGGACGACTTCGAGATCGCGCTCCACGACGACAATCTGACGATCTCGGGAGAGCGGAAATCCGAGAGCGAGCAGCGCGAAGGTGAAACCGTCCGCCGCGAGCGTTTCGTCGGCCAGTTCAGCCGCACGGTCACGCTTCCCGCCCCGGTAAAGGGCGATGCCGTCACCGCCACCTACACCGATGGCGTGCTCACGATCACCCTGCCGAAGGCCGAAGAAGCCCGGCCTCGCAAGATCGAGGTCAACGTCCAGTAACTCCACCATTCCACCGAAAAATCACCATGAGCCAGATCATTGAAAAACCCGCCGAGTCCGCCGTCCAAGCGGTCCGGACGCAGAACCAGAACTTCGTCGCTCCCGCCGTGAACATCCGGCAGGACGCTGACGGCTACACGCTCGAGGTCGAAATGCCCGGCGTCTCCAAAGGCGGCGTCGAGGTGACCTTCGAGGACGGCAAGCTCACGCTCGTCGGCCGTCGGGCCGGTGCGGATGCCCGCGAAGGGCTCGTTTATCGCGAGTCGCCCGAGGCGGACTACCGTCGCCGGTTCGAACTCGATCCCGCCATCGATGCCGCGCGCATCGAGGCCACGATCGACCAGGGCCTGCTCGTTGTGCGGCTGCCGAAGGCCGAGAGCGCGAAGCCGCGTCGCATCGCGGTGAGCTGACGCCCGAGCCTGCGTTTCCAGGAATCCCGCCGGTTTTCAAAAGCCGGCGGGATTTCTTTTTTCCGGGCGGCGGTCCCTCTACCTTCGGAACGTGTCTGCATCCGAAATCATTGAAATTACCGACGTGGCCTTTGGCGGAAAGGCGGTGGGTCGCCTCGCCGACGGGCGAGTGTGTTTCGTTGCGGATGCGGTGCCTGGCGAGCGCGTCGAGGTGAGTGTGATCCCGGCGAAGAAGCGCTTCACCGAAGGCGAGCTCGTGCGCGTGGTGGAGGCGTCGCCCCGCCGGGTGAAGCCGCCGTGCCCGTATTATGGCACCTGCGGCGGTTGTTCGTATCAGCACATCGACTACGGTTATCAGATCGAGCTCAAGACCGGGCAGGTGCGGCAAACGTTGCGCAGGCTGGGCGGGATCGACGCTCCGGAGGTGCGTGATGCCGTGGCGTCGCCGCTGCCCTATGGGTATCGCAACCGCATCACGGTGCATCGCGTCGGCGGGCGGGTCGGCTTTCATCGGCGTGACGGCAAGGGCCTCGTCGATATCGAGCGCTGCCTGCTGGGCTCCGAGCGGGTGAATCAGTTGCTGACCGAGTTGCGCCAGGAGCGGTTCCGCGAGGGCGCCCGGCCGTTGCGGGAGCATCGCGAGCGCTATGGCTTTCACCAGACGAACGACGCGGTCGCGGCGCTGCTGCTGGCGGCGGTGGACGCAGCCTGCGCCGGCGGCGGGGCGACGCTGATCGATGCCTATTGCGGCGACGGATTTTTTGCGAACCGGCTGGCGTCGAAGTTCGAGCGCGTGGTGGGCATCGAGTGGAACGAGCGCAGCGTGGCGCAGGCCCGCGAGCGCGCGGCGGCGAACGAGAGTTATCTCGAGGGAGACGTGGGCGATCAGCTCGGCGATGTGCTTGCGACGGTCGACGGTGCGGGCGTGACGGTGATCCTCGATCCTCCGGCGCAGGGCGTGGATGCGCGTGTGCTCGACCTGCTGACGGCCTATCCCGTGGCGCGGATTCTTTACGTTTCGTGCAATCCCGCCACGCTCGCCCGCGACGTGAAGGGGTTGGCGAATTCCTACCGGCTGGTGTCGGCGACGCCGTTCGACATGTTTCCGCAGACGGCGGAAATCGAAGTGCTGGCGGAGCTGGCCCGCGTGGAGTAACGGAGGGCATGTTCTATCGTCGGTTCGGGCGCACGGAGCTTTCGATGCCGGTGCTGAGTTGCGGCGGGATGCGCTACCAGCATTCCTGGAGCGACGTCGCGCCGGAGAAGATTCCCGCCGAAGGGCAGGCGAATCTCGAAGCGACGATTCATCGCGCGCTCGAGCTGGGCATCAATCACATCGAGACGGCGCGGGGTTACGGTTCCTCCGAAATGCAGCTCGGCCGGATTTTGCCGACGTTGCCGCGGGAGAAACTCATCGTGCAGACGAAGGTGAGCCCGCGCGAATCGCCCGCGGAATTCGTGGAGACCTTCGAAAAGTCGATGTCGCTCCTCGGGCTCGAATATGTCGACCTCCTTTCGCTCCACGGCATCAATACCGACGAGCTGCTCGACCAGAGCCTGCGCCCGGGCGGCTGTCTCGAGGCGGCGCGCCAGCTCCAGCGCGATGGGCGCGTGCGGCACATCGGCTTTTCCACGCACGCACTGCCGCGAGTGATTCGCAAGGCGATCGAGACGGGCGAGTTCGATTACGTGAACCTGCACTGGTATTGGGTGAACGGCATCAACTGGCCGTGCGTCGAGGCGGCGACGCGCCAGGACATGGGCGTCTTCATCATCAGTCCGAACGACAAGGGCGGGAAGCTCTACGAACCGCCGCCAAAGCTCGCCGAGCTTTGTGCGCCGCTCACGCCGATGGAATTCAACGACCTCTTTTGCCTGCTGCGACCGGAGGTGCACACGCTCAGCATCGGCGCCGCGCGACCGACAGATTTCGATGCGCACGTCGTGGCGCTCGAGAAGCTGGAGGCATGCGGTCCGCTGGTTGCGGAGATCGACGCGCGGCTGCGGGCGGAAATGGTCCGGGTGCTGGGGGCCGATTGGGTTGAGCGCTGGGCCGAAGGAATTCCCGACTGGGACCACGTGCCCGGCGACGTGAACGTCTGGGAAATCCTGCGGCTCGCGAATTATGCGAAGAGCCTCGATCTCGTGGATTTCGGCCGGATGCGCTACAACCTCCTCGGGCAGGCCGAGCATTGGTTCCCGGGCAAGAACGCCGCCGAGTTCGAGGAGGACGCTCTGCGCGCGGCGGTGAGGGAGAGTCCGTTCGCGGAGGAAATCCCGGGACGGCTGCGCGAGGCGCACGCGATGCTCTTCGACAAGCCGGTCGAGCGATTGAGCAAATCCGGCGACTAGCGTCGCGGGATCAGCCGTTCCGGCGTCGTCGGAGCAGGAGGCCGCCGACGAGCCCGGCAGCGGCGACGAGCATGGCGGTGCCGGGCTCGGGAACGGCGGCGAGTTGCGCGGAGATCGAGCGGCTCGCGGTCTGCGCGGAGGGGTTGCTCAGCGAGTCCAGCCACTTGGAATAGCGCGGCAGATAGACGAAGCCGCTGCGATCCCCGTAGTCGTCCGAGACTCCGTTGCCATTGCCGCGCGGGAACCAGTCGAGGCCGTAGGAGTTGATGCCGACCATCTGCCAGCGCCCGCTGCGAAAGACCCAGGCCGAGCCTCCGCTGTCGCCCGGGCCGAGCAGGCCCTCCAGCCGCATGGCGACGGGACTGCCCAGCGAATTGTAGCGGGACGTGCCCGCGCGATCGAAGTCGACCTCGAAATCCCTGCCGCGGAGGAGGTATCGGCCGACCGCGTTCTCGCCACCGCGTTTTTTCGTTGAGTAGGTCGAGCTGCCGGAGAGGCCGGTCCCGGTGTCGCCGTAGCCTACGAAGGTGATCCTGCTGTCGAGCGAGAGCTTGCGGCCCGTGTAAATGCGGGCGGGCGCGAGCTTGAAGGGGCGGGACAGGAACGCAACGGAGACGTCGTTCTTGAGCGTGCGGGAATTGTAGCGCGGGTTGATGTTCACCACGCCGGGAGAGGAGAAATCGATCGTGCGCGTGCGGCCTTTTCCGAAATTGATGCGCACGCGCCGGGCGCCGGCGAGCGAGGAGTCGTCGAAGACGTGGGCGGCGCTGACAACGCGGTCGCGGCCGTAGAGCGTGGCCGTGCCGATCGCCTCGTAGCCGCGGCCGTAGTCGATTTCCACGCGCCCGACGGATTTGAAGGCCGCGCTGCGACCGAGGGATCGATACAGGGAGTCGGGTTGATCGTCGCGACGGACCACTGCCGGTGCGTTCCCGACGGCCGCGAGGAAGGCGAGCCCGAGAACGGAGAAGACGATGGAGGAACGGGCAATCACGGCCGAGCCTTGCTTAACACGCGAACCGAGCTTTGCAAGGGGGCGGACGTTTTTCGTGGGCAGCCCCCCGGCGGGGTGCGCTATACTGGGCGATTCACCCATGGGGACGAATCACCACTCCGTCATCCGGATCAAGGGCGCCCGGCAGCACAATTTGCGCAATCTCGACATCGAAATTCCGCGCAACCAGCTCGTTGTCGTCACCGGTCTCAGCGGATCCGGCAAGTCCTCGCTCGCGTTCGACACGCTCTACGCCGAGGGCCAGCGCAAATACGTCGAGAGCCTCTCGGCCTACGCGCGGCAATTCCTCGACCAGATGCAGAAGCCGGACGTGGACTACATCGAAGGCCTGTCGCCGGCGATCGCGATCGAGCAGCGCACGAGCGGGGCGAACCCGCGCTCGACCATCGCGACGACGACGGAAATTTACGATTACCTGCGCCTGCTCTTCGCGGCGATCGGTCGGCCTCACGATCCGAAAACGGGCGAGCCCGTCGTGCGACAGACCCCGCAGCAGATCGCCGACGTGATCACCGGATGGTCCGAGGGCACCAGGTTCATCCTCCTCGCGCCGCTCGTGGAGCGAGAAGTCGGGGAATTCCGCGATGTGATCGAAAAGGCGCGACGCGAGGGCTTCGTGCGGCTGCGTATCGATGGCGAAATGATCGAGCTGGGCCAGCCGGAGCCCATCAAGCTCGACAAGGGCAAGCGGCACACCATCGAGGCGGTGGTCGATCGACTCGTCGTCCGACCGGAGCTCGGCCAGCGCCTCGCGGATTCCATCGAGACCGCGCTGCGCTGGGGCTCGAATCATATTACCGTTTCGCGGCAGTCTCCCGACGGCGGCGACTGGGTCGAGCAGCGATTTTCGACCGATTACTGCAATCCGGCGACCGGCTTCACGATGACGCGGCTTACGCCGAAGCATTTTTCCTTCAACAGCCACCTCGGCGCCTGCCCTGCCTGTCACGGCATCGGCACGCAGATGTTCTGCGATCCCGAGCTGATGGTCGATCCGGCGAAGTCGCTGGCCGACGGCACGATCAAGCCCTGGAAGACCGGCAACAAGCGCATGCGCAGCTACTATGCCGCGTTGCTGGCGGGCCTGGTGCGCGAGTTCGGCGTGAGCGAAAAGGCGCCGTTCCGGGAGCTGCCGCGGGAGTTTCAGTCTGCGCTGTTTTTCGGCACCGGGGATCGCGAGCTGGCGTTCAAGATCGGCGTCGGTGGCAAGATCGTGGAAAAGCCGTTCGAGGGGCTCGTGCCGCAGCTCGAGCGAATGCTCGAGAAGAGCGAGAGTGAGTTCACGAAGAACCGGCTCCGGGCCTTTACTGGATGGAAAAAGTGCGAGACCTGCCAGGGAGCGCGGTTGCGCCCGGAGATTCTCGCCGTGACGATCCGCGAGGTCGACGGCACGCCCTGGAACATCGATTCGTTCTGCGCCTCGAGCATCGCGCGCGCCCTGTCGGTGGCCGACCGCATTGCCCTCACCGATTCCGAGCGTCACGTTGTCGAGGATGTGCTGCGCGAAGTGCGGCAGCGGCTCGGGTTTTTGAACGAGGTGGGTCTTGGCTACCTCAATCTCAAGCGCGAGAGCGGCACGCTCTCCGGCGGCGAGGCCCAGCGCATCCGCCTCGCCACGCAGATCGGATCCGGCCTGGCGGGCGTGCTCTACGTGCTCGACGAACCGAGCATCGGCCTGCACCAGCGCGACAACGACCGCCTTATCGGCACGCTGCGCAACCTGCGCGATCTCGGGAATTCCGTGATCGTCGTCGAACACGACGAGGACACGATTCGCGCGGCCGACCATGTGCTCGATCTCGGCCCGGGCGCGGGTCCGCGCGGCGGTCGCCTCGTGGCGCAGGGC
>DATCRI010000065.1 GCA_036569045.1 Chthoniobacterales bacterium
GGCCGGCGCCGATCTCCGCGAAGGTGCCGTAGATCCGGCCGTCCATGTTGATCTGGAAGGCCTTCTTGTTCGTTTGCAGATCGAGTTTTCCGTCCATCGTGTCGCAGAATGGCCGAGGATTTCGAACGGATGAAGACCCAAATGCGCGTCGACTGGCTTATCCGGGCTTGCCGTCGTCGAGAGGCGGCTCATGAGGAGGTGAGGGGCGGAAGATCGAGGGCAAATGGAAACGGAGTGCAGGAATTTTATCCTGCTTGCCAGTGAGAAAGTGGGCTTCTAATGCATCGGGCATGCGAAGAGTTGCGAGAGTTGCGGCGTGGGTGGGATTGGTGATTGGAGCGGGTAATCCGCTTCCGGCCGTCACGATCTCGGGTGAAGGAAGTTTTTCCAGTAATGGCGGTCTGACGATCTCCGGCACAAATGACCAATACGGCATTCTTGCGGTGAACGGACCGCAGGTGAACATCACGGGAGCCGTCATTTCGGTCCGCAATCCCGGCGGCCCAGGCCCCATCGGTCTTGTCGCGAGAGACGAGGGAACGGTCGTTCACTGGAACGATTCGCGTATCTTTACGCCGGGTGCGACGAGCGGCGGCGCCTTCGCCGACACGGGAAGCGTGATCGCGCTGCGCGGAGGGTCGATCCGGACGGATGGCTATGGGTTGAAAGTGCGCGATGCTACCCTGTCCGCGACGAATGCCGATATTCGCGCGGCGACGGGAGTCGGGGCGACGATTTTCGACACGCCGGCCAGTCGACCAGCGAGTCTGCGCATCTCTGGGGGAAGTCTCTCGGCCGGTGACGATGCCTTTCGCGTGGTGAACGCGGCGGCCACTATCATCGTCGAGAACGGGGCTCGAATTTCCCCCGGAGCGGGAAGCGACCTGCTCGACGTGCGATCCACGGACACGAAAAGTGCCGTCCGATTCGTGGCGAGAGCCGTGAACCTTTCCGGAGATGTGGTCTCGGACACCAAGAGCGCGACCGCCGTGAGCCTGGCAGATCGATCGGTGCTGACCGGGCGCGTCCAGGAGGCCTCGCTCCAGATCGACGGGACGAGTGCATGGACGATGACGGGGGCGTCGGTGCTCCGCTCTCTCGCGGTGGCGCCGGGCGGGTCGGTGCAGTTTGCACGGCCGACGGGAGGCGGGTTTTCACGTGTCGTGGTGAAGGATTCGCTTTCCGGGCAGGGACATTTCGGAATGAATGTCGACCTCGGCCGCGGTCGCGGAGATGAGCTGGTCGTGGAGGGTAAGAGCTCGGGGACGCACACCCTGGCGGTGACGAATCGCGGTTCGGCGGCTGCGGCCGGTAGCGCTCTTCGGGTGGTCGACACCGTGGATGGCGGGGCGCGGTTCAAGCTGGCGGGGGAAAAGATCGAGTCCGGCATGTTTACGTATCGGCTGGTGCAGGGGAATGGCGGGACGTCCACGGAAAGCCCGGCCGACTGGTATCTGGCCAGCCTGGCGAAGGGCGCAGGTTCCGGCGAGGCGACCGCGCCAGAGTTGAGCGCAAGTGGCCGGGCAATCGTGAATACCGCCGGAGCTCAGGCGCTGACCTGGCTGAGCGAGCTGGACACGCTGAATCAGCGAATGGGAGAGCTGCGTCTGGATCTGGCAATCCCGCGGGAGATGTCGGCGGAGGTCTCTGCGAAAGGGGCTGCCGAAGGGAAGGCCAAGGCGCCTGTCGAAGCCGAGGCGAAGCGAACCGGCGACGTGTGGGTGCGGGGTTTTGGTCGACGGATGAATGCGGACACTGGCCTCACCGGCGAGGGCTTCTCCCAGTATGTTTACGGAGTCGATCTGGGCTTCGATCGAGGCTTCCGTCTCGACGGCTCCTGGCTGGTGACGGGTCTCTACGGCGGCTGGGGCGGGGCCAGCCGGTTTTTCGACGCGGGCGGCACGGGATTGACGGAGAGCATCCACGGCGGCGTGTATGCGACATGGGTGACCGATTCCGGCTGGTATCTCGATGGCGTGGGCAAGCTCAACTATTTCGATAACCGCTTCGACGCGGTTTCGAGCTTCGGCGAGCATTCGAGAGGGCATTACGGGAACTGGGGCTTTGGTTTTTCCCTCGAAGGTGGCAGGCAATTCGAGCTTGGAAGAGGGTGGTTCCTCGAGCCGCAGGTGCAGGCAGCCTACACGCATCTCTCCGCGGCAAACTATGACACGAGCGACGATGTGTCGGTGGGATTGGGCGCGACCGAGGTCTTTCAAATGCGGGCCGGTTTGTCGGCGGGGCGCCGGTTTATGACCGCCTGGGGAGTCGTGCAACCCTATGTGAAAACGTCCTTCGTCGAAACCCTCAGCGACGGGGGAAAACTCGACGCCCAGGGGTATTCCGAGCGACCGAACCTCGACGGGGCCGGAGTCGAGGCCGGGGCGGGCGTGATGATGCAAGTGAGCGCGCGGGCCCAGATCTACGGGGAGTATCAATTCGCGGCGACCGAGAAATACACGCAGCCGTGGAGTGTCAACGGAGGCTTCCGCTGGCAGTGGTAGTGGCGCAAATGAGTTGCGAGGCCGAAGGGGTGGGCGAACGTTGGCGATGCCTCGAGCCTCCTCCATGCCCCAAGCGGAAATTGCCTCGTTCCAATCCCTGTGGCCGGGAGGGTATTACGAAGGCGACCCGCTCGATCCGCATCGCGCCGGATCGACCTATCGCGGCACGGGATTTGTAAGCGCGCTTTACGCGACGTATCTGGCGTGCATCCGGCCCTACATCACGCCGGAGACCGTGGCGTTGGAGATCGGTCCCGGCCGCGGGGCGTGGACGCGCACGATGCTCGACGCGAAGGAGGTGTGGGCGCTCGACGCGCTGTCGGCCGAACACAACGGCATCCGCGAGTATCTCGGCGATCCGGCGAATCTCCGTTACCATCAGGTGGAGGATTTTTCCGCCTCCATGCTGCCGGACAACCATTTCGACTACATGTTTTCCTTCGGCTGCCTATGCCATGTGTCGTTCGAGGGCATCACTGCCTACGCGAGGAATCTCCGGCCGAAGCTGAAGCCGGGTGCGCAGTGTTTCTGGATGGTCGGCGACGAGGAGAAGTTCAACGCCGCCAATCGGGACACGAGTCCGGAGGGATGGTGGGACAATGTGATTCCCAATCGCCCGCGTTATGCCCTGTTCAAACGGCTGTTCCTGGAACTGGCGAGCCGGCACCGGCGGGGGCCGGTCAAGCTGAGCGCGAGCAGGAAGCCGAGCCCCGGTCGCTGGTATCACGCGGGCGCTCAACGCACGGCGGAGATGCTGACGGAGCTGGGCTACCGCGTGCACGCCGTGGATGTGGGCTCGTGCCTGCGCGACCCGATCGTGCATTTCCAGCGGCTGGTGATCGCGCTGGCCGTGTGGGGAATGGGCCTGGCGGACTGGGGAGCGTTCGGCGCCGGTGTGGCCTGACCGGTTGCCGATCAACCCGGCTGGCCGGTAATCGCGGGGTCCCAGTCCTTCCAGACGGGATCGAGCCCCAGGCGAGCAAGGCGATGGGCGACTTCGGCGGGAGAGCGATCGTCGGAGATGGAGAATTGCTCCGTGGCAGCGGTGGCGGGGCCGTCGCAGGCGACCTGCCGGCCCTTGACCGTGAGGTGCAGGCTTTCCGTGCCCTGGCCGGTGTAGCCGCCAGGTTCCGTGTGGCTGCCGGCGCTCATCATGGTGATGCCGATTCGCGCGGCGGCGTCGCGCAGCGGGGCGGGCTCGCGGGTGCTCATCACGATGCCGATGTGCGGGAACGTGAGTCGCAGCGCGCAGATGAGCTGGAGAAACTCGCGGTCGGGCAGCGGCTGGCGGGGCTCGAAATCTCCCGCGGCGGGTTTCAGGCGCGGCAGGCTGACGGTGATCTGGGCCTTCCAGCAGCGCTTCATCAGGTAGTCGATGTGCGTGGCGAGGGCGACGGCTTCATCGCGCCAGTCCCAGAGCCCGAACAAGGCGCCGACGCCGAGACGGCGGAAGCCCGCGTCGTAAGCGCGCTCGGGGCAGTCGAGTCGCCAGTCGAAATTCTTCTTTGGCCCGTGGACATGCATCTCCGCGTAGGTCGCGCGATGGTAGCTTTCCTGATAAACGACGAGCCCCTCGGCGCCCGCGGCGACAAGCGGGAGATAATCGGCAGTTTCCATCGGGGCGACCTCGAGCGAGATGCCCGGGACGATCGGGGCGAGGGCGCGAATGCAGCGCTCGAGGTAGCCGTTCGAGACGAACTTCGGATGCTCGCCGGCGACCAGCAGGATGTTGCGAAAGCCCTCGGCCGCGAGGTGGCGCGCCTCGGTGAGCATCTCGTCGATCTCGAGCGTCACGCGCAGGATGGCGTTCTCGCGCGAGAAGCCGCAGTAGCTGCAGGAGTTAATGCACTCGTTCGAGAGATAGAGCGGCGCGAAGAGGCGCATCGTGCGCCCGAAAAACTTGCGCGTGGTCGCGGCGGACTCGGCGGCGAGCCGGTCGAGCTGCGCATCGCTGACGGGGTCGAGCTGGCGGCGGAAACGCGCGGCGAAGGGCGATTCCAGGCTGGCTTCGAATTGGGACGAGAACGACATCGCAGTCATTTTAACGGCGATTTTTCGAATGAACAGGGGGAGAAATTTTCTCCCGATGAGGGGCTCGATTCCGGAGCTATTTGCCCAGCGGGAGAGGCTGGCCGGGTTGGAAATGCGAGAACGGGCTGTCCTTCAACGCGAGGACGGTCTCGCCGGTGGCGTTTTGCGCGCGAATCTCCACCTGCCCGGGCTTCACGCCGTCGGGCAGCGTGGCGCTCCAGCGGTAGTCCTCGACGCGGGCGTCGATCGGTTTGCCGCCGCTCACGATCGTGACCTTCGAGCCGGGGGTGACTTCGCCGGAAATGAGCTGCCCGTCCTGACCGACCCAGGCGATGAATGGCTTCAGGTCGTAGAGGCTCTGGTGGTAGGCGACCTGAGCGGCGAGAGCCTTTTCGGAGAGCGGGGCATCGCTTGGGCCTTCGGCCATCTGTTTGATGTCGGCCGCGAGGACGGGATAGGGATGGTAGGACCGCTTGCCGTAGAATGATCCGAAGGGGCCGTGGCAGCGGGCGCAGTTGGCGTTGAAATAGCTGATCGCGGCGAGTTCGGGGAGTTCCGGAGCCTTCGATGTCGGGGCGGACAATGTGGCGGCGGCGCGCCGCGGCGTCGAGGCCGGCACGGGAGTCCCGGGATTGGCCGGAGCGCCCGTCCAGGTGATCCGATAGATCCGCTTGCCGGAGTCACTGCTGAAAAGCACGGAGCCGTCGGGCGCTTCGACGCAATCCACGGGGCGATCGAGGACATTGGTGCCGTCCGGGGCAAGCGTGCTGACGATGCACTGCGCGCCGCAGGGATCGCCGGTGAAGGGGTCGAACATCACGCGCTCCACGCGGTAGCCCACCTTCACGCTGCTGTTCCACGAGCCGTGAAGGGCGACGAATGCGTCTCCTCGTTGAGCGGGAAAGGTGTCCTTCGTGAGAAACGTGAAGCCATTGGGCGCCCAGTGCGCGCCGAAGGACCAGGCCGGCGGGATGGTCTTTGCGGCGAGTTCGAGGATGTCCGGACGTTTCTGGAATTCGATCCGGGGAACCCGGTTGCCGACGATGAACGGATGCCCGTAAAAGCCGCCCAGAACGTAATGATTGAACTCGCAGGGCGGGTTGAAATCGGTGACGGGTTGAAACTTCTGGCCCTTTCCGACTTTCTCGCCCAGCGGGCCGCCGAAATTGTCGGAGCCGTGATCCACTCCCCACACCTCGTTCGTGCCCGGGCGCAGGCGGAGTTTCTCGGTGTTGCGAATGCCGGAGGCGAAGAGCGCCTTGCTGCCGCCTTTCAAATCGTAGTGCCAGATCTTCTGGCGGTCGGTCGCGGATTCGTCGTTCGTGTTGCCGGAATCGCCGATCGATGTGTAAAAGCCGTCGTCGGTGACAAGCAGCGAGCGCCACCAATGGCCGCCGCCGCTGGGAAGATTGGCGAGCACCGTGACGACTTCGTCTGCCTTGCCGTCGCCATTCGTGTCGCGAGCCTTGAGGATGGCGCCCGTTTGCGCGAACCACAGCCAGCCGTCGTGGAAGGACATCGCGTGCACCTTGGGCAGGTTCGTCACGAAGGGAGTGACGGTCTCGTAAACGCCGTCGCCATCCGTGTCGCGCAGGGCCTGGATCGCGCCGGCAGCCGGTTGCGAGAGATAGAGCGTTCCCTTGTCGTCGAATTCCATCGCGCGAGCCTCGCCGAGCTTTTCTGCGGCCAGAGTCACGCGATAGCCGGGACGCACCGAGAACGGAGGAACGCCGGGGCCGACCTCGCCGCCGCTGGGGAGATTCTCCGCGCCGAGATTGCAAGAGGTGAGGGCGAGGATCGCGGCGACCAGAGTCTTCCGGGGGGACATGACGGAAAACAGAGCCGGGGAGGATCGAGTTGTCCATTCGGATTTCGCGGAACATCCGCCTCTGGCTCTCGTCGGGGGCATGTGCTTTGATGGCGGAAGGTTGTCATCGTCGTTTCGCTCTCCTCTTCCATGCCTTTTGAAAAATCCCTCTTCGCGGAGCGCCTCACCGGCGGCAGCGGCATCGAAACCCTCATGGACGATCTGGGCCACGCCCTGGCCGAGGGCGGCGCGGGGATTCGGATGCTCGGTGGTGGAAATCCGGCGCTGATCCCCGACGTCTGCGAGATCTGGCGGACGCGGATGGCCGAGCTGCTGGCCGAGGGCGCGCGGTTCGATCGCATGCTCGCGGTCTACGATCCGCCGAAGGGCAATCATCGCTTTGCCCTCGCGCTCGCCGGCTTTCTCCAGCGTGAATACGGCTGGAACGTCGGCGCGGAGCACATCGGCATCACGTGCGGCGGGCAGTCGGCATTCTTCTACCTGTTCAACCTGCTCGCGGGAGAGTTTGGCGGCGGTCGGCGCAAGCGGGTGCTGCTGCCGGTTGTGCCGGAATACATCGGTTACGCAAACCAGGGCCTCGGTCCGGATTTTTTCCGCGGGGCGATGCCCGAGATCGAGCACCTCGGTGGGCACGCCTTCAAATACCGCGTCGATTTTCGCCATCTCGAGATGACGCCGGACATCGGGGCAATCTGCGCGTCGCGGCCGACGAATCCCTCGGGCAACGTCCTCACCGATGCCGAGGTCGCGCATCTCGATGCGCTCGCGCGGGACGCCGACGTGCCGCTCATCCTCGACAATGCCTACGGCGAGCCATTTCCCGGCATCGTGTTCACCAGGATCCGGCCCGTCTGGAACGAAAACATCATTCTCACGCTCAGCCTCTCGAAGCTCGGCCTGCCGGGCACGCGCACGGGAATCGTCGTGGCGCATCCGGACATCATCCGCGCGATCACGTCGATGAACACGATCGCCGGGCTGGCGAATGGCACCGTCGGCCAGGCGCTGGTCACGCCGTTGCTCGAGTCGGGCGGCATTCGCGATCTCGTCGCCGCGCACGTGCGGCCGTATTACGAGCGCAAGGCCGCGAATGCCCGCCGGTGGATTGCGCAGTATTTCGACGACGCGCTCGATTACCACGTCCACGCGAGCGAGGGCGCGCTGTTTCTCTGGCTGTGGTTTCGCGGCCTGCCGATCTCCGCGCAGGCCCTTTACGAACGGTTGAAACATCGCGGCGTGCTCGTGGTGCCGGGTCACCATTTTGCGATTGGCTCGGCCGAGGCGGAACGCCACGCGCGCGAGTGCATTCGCGTGAGCTTCGCGATGGAGGACGCCGTCGTGGAGGAAGGCATTTCCTTGATCGCGGACGAAGTGGCGCGCGTTTACGAGGGGAATGGATAAATCGCCGCGCGGCGCTCGCGACACGCGCATCGACACGCTTCGAGGGCTCTTCCTCGCCGTGATGGCGGTGAACCATATTCCGAGCGAGCTGCATCCGTGGACGGACCATTCGCTCGGCTTCTTCAGCTCGGCCGAGGGCTTTTTCTTTTTGTCGGGATTGCTTGCGGGGCGCGTTTACACCCGCCGTCGCGACCGCGATGGCGCTCCTGAGGCGCGCGTTGCCTCGTGGAAACGCGCCGCGGTGATTTACGGTGCGCACCTGGTGACGTTCTTCGTGGTCTTTGCGGGAATTCTCACGTTTGCCCGGCTTACGGGCACCGCGCCGGGCCACGCGCCCGCGCTGCTGCTCGAGCATCCCTGGCAGGCGGCCGGTGCGGCGCTGCTGCTCGCGCTGCAACCGCCGCTCTTCGATATCCTGCCGCTTTACGCCGGCTTCATGCTGCTTCTGCCGGGGCTGCTTGCTCTCTACGCCCGGGGTTGGCAGTTCGTGGTCTTCGCGGCGAGCGTGGCGATCTGGTTCGTCGGGTATGCGTGGGTGCCTCCGGTGCCGGCGGATGCCTTCGCCACACACGCCTTCCCGTGGACGGCCTGGCAGCTCCCGCTGGTCGTGGGAAGCGTGTGCGGAAATTTCTGGGCGACCGGCCGCACCGGACTGTTTGTGATCCGGCCGGGGCTGCTGGTCACGGCTGGCCTCGTCTGCGCGGGGTGTTTCATCGTGCGGCATGCCTATGTTCCGCCGCCGGTGCCGATCCCGATCCTCGAAGCGATCTCGAGCAAGAATTTCCTCGGGCCGCTGCGCGTGCTGAACGTGGCGGCAGCGTTTTATCTGCTCCTTGCCGCGGCGCGTTGGCTGCCGCGCTTGCTGGAAATTCGTCCGCTCGCCTTCCTTGGCAAGCATACGCTGCCGGTCTTCTGCGCGCATATCGTGGCGGCCTATGTGATTTACGCGTTTCCCGGGACATTCGATGAATCCGCGGGCGGCCGCTGGCTGGGCACCGGGGTGATCCTTGCGGTGATGTTCGTTGCCGCATGGGCGCACGAAAGTTGGAAGAAACGCGGCGCTTAGGTCGCCCAGGCGGCGATGGCGTCAAGGTCGCGAGCCGCGAGCGGGCGCTCGGGGAGCGCGGAGGCGGAGAGGTTCTGAGGGCGGAGTTCGCCGCCCTGCCAGATCCAGGCATTTTCGGAATACGGGCCGACCTTTTGGGGATCGCTCCATGTGTGAATCGAGAGAAGGCGGGCGCCCACGGCGGCGGCGAGGTGCATGGGGCCGCTATCCACGCTTACGACCGCGCGGGTCCGCCGCAGCAGATGGATGAGCTGAGGAAGCGTGGTGCGATTCGTGAAATCGACGACGTTGGCCGGGAGATTCGCGGGGGCGGTCCCCACGCCGGCGAGCACGACGGTGGCGGGCGCGAGGCGCTCGGCAAGGGCGACGATTTGCTCCCCGGTGAGGGATTTGCCGGCGCCGCGGGCGTAGGGGTGGAGCAGGAGAAAATGGTCCGGGGCGTCGATCGGCTCGCCCGGGCCGAGGGGAAACCCGGGAGCGGCGGGAATGTCGAGGCCGAGCAACGGGAGGACGGCGAGGTAGCGGTCGACGGCGTGCTGGCGGGCGTGGACGGGAGCGGCGGCTTCGTAAAAAGCGGTCGCGCCCTCGCGGGCGTCGGAAAGACCAACGATGCGGCCCGGTCGCGTGGCCCGGGCGATGAGCGCGCTGCGGAGGAGGCCCTGGAGATCGATGGCGAGGTCGGGCCGGCGATTGCGCAGACCCAGGAGCCAGCGGCCGGCGCGAAGCAGGCCGGCGGGGCCGCGGTAGTTCTGCCGGTCGAACGGGAGGAGCGCGGCGACGGCGGGATTGTCAGCGAGGACGGACGCCCAGCGAGGATCGATCACCCACGTGAGCGTGGCTGCCGGCCACGCGCGATGCAGGGCGGCGGCGACGGGCAGGGCGTGAACGACGTCGCCGAGGGAACCGGGCTTGATGAGCAGGATGCTCGCCGGGGACGGCTCCATGGCTGGGCGGCTAGCGGCCGACGTTCAGGCGCTCGGCGAGTTTTTCGGGCAGGCCGGCGGCGCGAATGGCGGCCTGGGTGCCGGCGATGTCGTATTCCACGCGGCGGAGTTCGACCTCGTTGCTGACGGTGTCGTAGATGCAGTAAGAGGCGCGAGGATCCCCGTCGCGCGGCTGGCCGACGCTGCCGACATTGATGAGATATTTTTTGCCGGTCTGGAGCGGAAGAATGTCGAGGGGAAGGGAGCGCACGCTGCCGTCGCGGACGTAAGCCTTCGGCGAGTGGGTGTGGCCGATGAAGCAGAGTGTCGTGTGCTGGTAGCTAAAGCTGGTGGCGGCATCGAGCTGGTTGAAGACGTAGCCCCACTTGTGCGGCGTATCGAGGGTGGCGTGGACGATCGTGAAGTCCCGCACCTGGCGCTGGAGGCGCAGCTCGCGCAGCCAGCTGCGTTCGTCGTCGTTGAGCTGGGCGCGGGTCCATTGGATGGCCTCTTCGGCGAGGGCATTGAAGCCTTCCTGCTCGGTGATCATCGACGCCTGCTCGTCGTGGTTGCCCTTCACTGTCGGGCATTCCAGCTCGCGGACGATGGCGAGGCATTCACGGGGATTGGCGTTGTAGCCGACGATATCGCCCATGCAGACGTAGTGCGTGCAGAGCTGGGTGCGGGCGTCGGAGAGGACGGCCTCGAGGGCCTGGAGATTGGCGTGAATGTCGCCGAAGATCGCGAATCGCATCGAATGGTATTACGGAGCAGGTTGCCGGGCTGCCGTATCTTTTATGCGCTGATCGGCAGGGATACCAAGCTTCTCTTCGAGCTTCTTGAGATCGGAGATCACGCGGGGAACGCGCTGGGCTGGACCTTCGTCGTAGATGGCACGCAGTTCGTCGTAGGCCTTGCGTTCCTCACCAGGAATCTGGGCGAGCTCGTAGGCCCCCATGCGTCGGACATAGGCCCGGGCGCCGGGTTTGCTGGCGGCGGTGGCGAAGGCCTCTGCGGCGGCGGCGTGGTCTTCGTATTTGTCGCGCTCGAGGATGGCGAGCTTCTCCCAAAGGTCGGCGCTGTCGGGGTTCGAGCGCAGGCCGTCTTCGTAGAATTTTTTGCCGCGGTCCCAGTATTGCCGCTCGGCGCGTTCGCGGAGGACCTTGCTGGGCTGGGATTTATCCTCGAGGGCGGCGATGGAGGCGTTCCATGCCATGTGCCAGGCGGAGATATCCCAATAAAGGATCGATTTCGGCTGCAGGGTGGTGACGGTCTGGAACAGGCCGGCCATGCGGCCCCATTCGACTTTCTGCCAGGCGCTGTGGGCCTCGATCCAGAGCACGGCGGCGACGAGCGAGCGGAAGCCGCTGAGGGCGGCGACGAACCCCATCTGCCCGACCTGCTCGCGGAGGCTGAGGTTGAGATTCGTGGTGCGGAAGCCGGCGGCCTGCTGGAGTCGCGAGAGGTGAATCTCGAAGGGCAGGCGGGCTGCGCCGAAGAACAGCAGGACCGCGATGCCGATGGCCGCCCGTTTCATAGCTCGCGGTTCGAGAAGAAGAAGCAGGCGAGCAGGTAATACACGCCGATGTAGAGGAGGCCGAGCGTGGCGGTCTGGGTGAAGAGGGCGGCGGTGATGGGGTTTCCCGCGACGATGTCGTCGGTGAGGCTGAAGGCCTGGAGATCGGGGAAAATGAGGGCGACGAGGGCGAGAATCGGCTTCGTCCACCAGCGAATGTCAACGCCTTCGAGCCAATACTCGCGGGCGGTGGCCTGGAGGTGGCTGATGAAGTAGATCGCGATCGTGATCATCATCGTGAAGATCGCCGAGGTCGCGAAAGCGCTGATCATGAGCGTGAGCGCGGCCAGGAGCGCGGCTTTCACGAAGATGATGAGGATGCCGGGAACGAGATTCGCATTGAAGGTGACGGCCTGGATCGAGGCGACGGCGCGGGTGAGGTCCTCGCCGGTGAGTTGGGCGCGGGCGTCGGCCAGGGCGCCCTGCTCGCGAAGCCAGAGGACGGTGAGAAACAGCGCGGTCATCATCGTGATCGACAGGGCGAGCAGGAGGAAGATGCCGAGGAGCTTGCCGGCGAGGTATTCCCAGCGCGGAACGGGCTTTGCGAGGATCGTGAAGGTCGTGCGGTCCTCGAGATCCTTCGGCAGGAGCATGGCGGTCGCGAGGATCGCGAGGAGCGAGGTGAAGATCGACATCGCGCCGAGCGAGATGTCCTTGAGCATCTGGAACTCCTCCTCGGGCGTGAGGCGCGCCATGAAGAACGAATTCCCGATGACGAGGAGCGCGAAGATGAGAAGGAAGTAGAAGATCTTGAGCCGCGTGAGCTCGGTGAGGGTGTTCCAGGCCAGAGCCCAGATCCGCGCTGGTGAGAAGATCGGGGCCTGGGAAAATGCGCGCGGGGTCGCGTCGGTCATGGGACGGGGACGGGTTTGCGGGAACGTCTGGGGGGAGCGGGAAAACGGGTGCCGACGTCTTCGCCGCGGGCGGCGCCGGTGACGCCGCCAGGGAGGCGTCCATCGATGATCGTGGTGTTCACGCCACCGGTCACGGCGATCTTCACGGCCGTGAGCTTGGCGGCCATGCCGCCGACGGAGTTCGCGCCTTTTTCCGGCAGAACGAGGGCGAAGGCGGCGTCGATGTCCTTGATGACGGGCACGCGGCGGCGCTCGGCGTCGAGCACGCCGTCGGCGCTGGTGCAGATGATGAGCTGGTCGGCTTCGACGAGCAGGGCGACTTCGGCGGAAAGACGGTCGTTGTCGCCAAAGTTGAGTTCTTCGACGGCGACGGTGTCGTTTTCGTTGAAGATCGGGACGACGCTCTTCGCAGCGAGGATGCGCTCGAGGGTGTTGCGGACGTTCGTGCGGCGCTTGCGGCTGTCGATGTCGTCGTGGGTGACAAGCATCTGGGCGGGCTGAAGGTCGCTCCGGCCGAGATGGCGGGCGAACTCCCGAATGAGCAGCGGCTGGCCGATCGCGGCGCAGGCCTGCTTGCCGGGGAGGTCGGTGGGGCGCTCGGGCAGGCCGAGAGCCCCGACGCCGGCGGTGATGGCGGCGCTGCTGACGACAATGACGGAATGGCCTTCGGCAACGAGTTCGGCGAACTCGGCGGTAAGGCGGCGGAATTGATCGACGTCGAGGGAGCGACCACCGGGCTTGGCGAGGACGCCGGTGCCGAGTTTTACAACGATGCGCTTCATGCGGGGATGGTGAAAAGGTTGAGGAAACCGGCCTCGATCGCAAGGGCTTCCTGGACGTTGCGATCGAGCGCGGAAATGGTGTCGTCGAGCGCCTGGAGGCGGCGCAGGGTGGACTTCGGATCGGTGGATGCGGCCTGGGCGCGAAGGATGGGGCGATCGAACGCGGCGGCGCCGCCGTGCTGCACGCGAAGGAGATCGGCGAACCAGCCGGCGAGCGTTTGCATGAGTTCCGCGCGGGTGCGGATGGCGGCGGCCTCGGCGAGGGCCTTCAACTGTTCCTCGCGCTCCTCGAGCCAGGCGCCGTCGGTGGCCTGCTTGTAGTGCGTCTGTTCGGCCTTGAGGGCGGCGGCGGATTCCTCGCGGATGCGCTCGCGCTCGCGTCCGAGCACGTCGAGAAAGGTGCGGGCAAGGGAGAACGCGGCGCGGGTGGGGGATGCGGGTCTTTCGACAAGGCGCTCGAGAGCGGCGAGCAATTCCTCGCCGGCCTCGGTGGGCGGTTGCGGGGCTCCAGCCTGGATCTGCACGACGATGCAGCGAGAGAGGATGGTCTCGAGCAGGGCGTCTGGCGACGACGAGGTGAGAAAGAGATGCGAGCCGGCGGGCGGTTCCTCGAGCGTCTTGAGGAAGGCGTTCGCGGCCTGGGGCTGCAGGCGATCGGCCTCGTGAATGATGGCGACCTTGCGGAGTCCGGCGGAGGGCTTTGTCCGCAGCGCCTGCTCGAGGTGGCGGATCTGCTCGATGAGGATGCGGCGGGATTTCGACTCCGGCTCGGCCTGGTGGAAGTCGGGATGCCGGAGCGCGTCGTCGGTCTCGAGGATGCGCGCGGCGATCTGCTCGATCACGGCGCGCTTGCCGCTGCCGCGAGGGCCGCAGAGCAGGTAGGCGTGGGCGAGTCGACCGGAGGACTGCGCCTCGAGCAGACGCTCAAGCGCGTGCTGCGGCGGAAACGCCATCGATGACCTCCTGGACGGTTTGGAAAATCTGCGCGGCGAGGGCGTCGCGGGACCGGGCGGCGTCGAGCACGCGGAAGCGGGCCGGTTCGCGGCGGGCAAGGTCGAGATAGCCGGCGCGCACGCGCTCGTAGAAGGCGAGGGGCTCGCGTTCGATGCGGTCGGGCGCGATGGCGCCGGGGCGATTGAAGACGCGACCGCGGGCCTCGGAGGCCTCGAGATCGAGGACGAACGTGAGGTCGGGCCGGCAGGAGCCGACGGCAAAGGCATTGATGCGGGTCACGTCTTCGTCGGCGAGGCGACGGGCGACGCCCTGGTAAACGGTGGTCGAATCGAGGAAGCGGTCGGAAATGACGTCCGTGCCGGCAGCGAGGGCGGGCGCGATGAGTTCGCGGACGAGCTGAGCGCGGCTGGCGGCGAAGAGGAGCAACTCGGCCTCGGAGGTCATGCCCTCACTCTCGCGGGAATGCTGAAGAACATGGCGGATCTGTTCGCCGACGGGGGTGCCGCCGGGTTCCCGAGTGACCACGACCTGTCGCCCGGCCGCCTGGAGGGCGCGGGTGAGGCGTTCGATCTGCGTGGTTTTGCCGCAGCCTTCGGAGCCCTCGAAGGTGATGAAGATGCCGGGGCGCGTCATGGGAATCTTCCAGAGTTTCAAATTGCGCTGGCATATTCCAAGCTAGATTTGAATGCGTCCATGAAAGTCTGCTTTGTCTCAGTCGAGCCCGAGGAAAAGGCGTATTTCGCCCGCCGGCTGGCGCGGTGGAATCCCCGCTTCGAGTGGAATCTCGACGCGGTGCCCGATGACGTCGAGGTGCTCTCGATCTTCATCTATTACGGAATCGACGAAGCCTTTCTGTCGGCGCATCCGGGCCTGAGGTTCATCGCATCGCGCTCGTCCAGTCTGGACCACGTGGATCTCGAGGCCTGCCGCAGACACGGCGTGAAGGTCGCGAGCGTCGGCGGCTCGGATGGAAACAGCGTCGCGGAGCACACGTTTGCCCTGCTGCTGGCGGTGGCGCGACGTTTCCGGACGTCGGCGGCCCTGCGCGTGCAGGGCGATTTTTCGCATAACGAGCTGCGCGGATTTGAACTGCGAGGCAAGACTCTCGGGTTGATCGGCGTGGGACGAATCGGCGCGCGGGTGGCGAAGATCGCGGCGGCATTCGAGATGAAGGTCGTCGCCTACGATCCGAAGCCCGATCCCGCGCTGGCGGCGGAGGGATTGCGCTACGAGTCGCTCGATACCGTGCTCGCGGAAGGCGAGATTCTCAGCCTGCACGCGGCGTTGACCGAGGCGACGCGCCATCTGATCAACGCGGAGACGCTCGCGAAATGCCAGGAGGGCGTCGTGATCATCAACACCGCGCGGGGCGACCTGATCGACACTTCGGCCCTGATCGCGGCGCTGGATTCCGGTCAGGTCGGCGGCGTCGGACTGGATGTGCTCGAGGATGAGCGGGTGCTGCGGGCGGACGCCAAGAATGTGCTGGCGAGCGAGATCTCGCGACGCGTGCACGACAGCGGCGGTCGGGCGGAGCCGTCCGGCGACCGGCGGCAGCAGATCGAGAGACTGTATTCCAACAATGCGCTGCTGGCGCGGCCGGAGGTCGTCTTCACGCCGCACATTGCCTTCAACACCACGGAGTCGACGGAGGCCGTTGCCGGCGAGGCCGCGAGGGTGATCGAGGATTTTCTCGAAGGCCGCGAGGTGCCATGCTGAGGCGATGAGTGACAAGAAGTGCTGGCTCGTGAAGTCCGAGCCCGAGGTTTATTCGTGGGATGAATTTGTGCACGAGGGCGGCACGGCGTGGACCGGGGTGCGCAATTTTCAGGCGCGGATCAACCTGCGCGAGATGACGGTCGGCGACCATGTGCTGTATTACCACAGCGGCGGGGAAAAGGCCGTGGTGGGCGTCGCGAAGGTGCGGCGGGAAGCCTACGCCGATCCCACGGCGGAGGAGGGCGAATGGGTATGCGTGGACCTCGCTCCGGTGAAGAAATTTTCGACGCCGGTGACGCTGGCTGCCGTGAAGGCGCAAAAGTCGCTGCAGGAAATCGCGCTCGTGCGGCAGTCTCGACTGAGCGTGATGCCGCTGGATGCGAAGGCGTATCGCGAGTTGCTCGCGATGGGCGGCCTGAAGTGAGCCGCTATGGGGTCGGGGCGACCGAGGTCTCGAGCGTAAGCGTGGTAAGGCTCGGGGTCGGCTCGCTGTTGTAGGGGCTCGCGGCGACGCGGACGTTCAGCTGTTCCTCCTTGCCATTGCGCCAGACGGTGACGGGGGTTTCCGCCCCGGCGGTGAGGAAGAACGAGGCGTCGAAGATGTCGACGGGATTGTGGACGGGCACTTCGCCCACCTTGAGCAGCAGGTCGCCTTCGCGGATGCCGGCCTGGGCGGCGGGGGAGTCGGGCTGGAGGTTTGCGACGCGGGCGGTGGAAGGCTGGGAGCCGTCGGGCGCGGACTCGACGGAAATGCCGACGTAGCCGGGCTTCAGCTTGCCGAAATTCGCGTAGTCCATGCGGGTCTTTTCCGCGGCATTGATCGGAAGGACATAGCAGGAGGCGTTGCCATCGACGCCGGCGACGACGATGCCGACGACTTCCCCGCTGAGATTGAGGGCGGGAGCGCCGCCGAGGCCGGGCTGCACGGGAAGGTTCGCGCGGATGTGTGTCGTTCGGAAAAATTTGTTGAGATATTCTTTATCGAAGCCCGCGACGAGCCCGAAGCTCGGGCTGACGTTGTGGTCCGTCGGGTAGCCGATCGCGATGAGCGGCGAGGAAATTTCGAGTTTCGAGGAATCGCCGATGGGAATGAAGGGCGTCGGGGCGCCGGCAACCTTGATGAGGGCGATGCCGGTGCGCGGGTCGGCGATGAGCAGACTGGCGGGCATTTTGCGCATGCCCTGGCAGACGGTGATGTTCTTTGCGTCGCCGAGCACTTCGACGACGGTGTAGATCGTGCCGGAGGAGTCGGCGTAGAAGCCGGTGCCTTCGATCTGGCCGTGCTGATCCGAGGACTGGATCTTGACGACGGCGTTGCGGTTGAAGGTGAAGAGCTCCTTGACCCGGGCGGCAATGCTTTGCCCGAGATCTTCTTCGGCGAATGCTGAAAATGTTCCGAGCAGAACGGCCAGTCCGGCGACGGGCAGATGCCGATGGCGTGCGCGGAAGCTAGAAACTGAACGGCGCGTCATAGCTTACTGGCCGCTTCTCGAGAATGTAACTGGGAGGGAGCTTGGCGGAGGAGGAAACCTGCGCGACGGGCAGGTTCGGAGACGCGGGCGCGATTTGCGGGGCGGTCGTGGCGCCGGCCGTGAGTGCGGAGCTGGCGGCGGGGCCCTGGGAATTGACGATCACGCCGGTGACGCCGAGAGCGGCCACAAGGATGCTGGCGTAGGCGATGGCGGGAACGCGGAAACTTTCGAGCCAGAGATTGGCGCGGTCCCAGGCGATCTGCCATACCGGGCGGCGGAGCATCTCGGCCCGCTGCCGGCGCTGAAACTCGAGGAGAAAATCGTCGAAGTAATCCTCGGGCGGCTGCTCGTAACGCTTCAGCCGGATCAGCTTCTGGATGTCGGTCAATTCTTCACTCATGGCTGAATTTCAGGGTGCTCTAAACTCTTCGAGATAATTTTGCAACTGGCGATGCGCGTAGAACAGCCGGGAACGCACCGTGCCCTCGGAGATTCCAAGAATCCTGGCGATCTCGGCGTGGGGCATTCCCTGGATGTCGAACATGGTCACCACCGCTCTATGGTCATGAGACAGCTTCTGCATGACGTCGTTCAATTTTTTTTGAAGTTCGGACAGCGTGGCTTCCCGGCGCGGATCGGAGCCGGCAGTGGCCTCGATATAATCAGGGTCGTTCTCGATGTGGGCGTCGACGTCGTCGAGGCTGGGACCGCGGCGGCGGTTGCGCTTCTTGAGGAAGTTGATCGTCATGTTCGCGGCGATCGTGTGGATCCAGGTGTAGAAGCTGGAGTCGCCGCGGAAGCCCTTGATCGAGCGGTAGGCCTTCAGGAAAATGTCCTGGAGAAGGTCGTTCGTCTCCTCGTGGTTCGAGGTCATGTTGTAGACGAGACCGTAGACGCGCGGACTGTAGCGGCGCACGAGCACGTCGAAGGCGGTGGCGTCGCCGTCTTTCGTGCGCGCGACCAGCTCGTCGTCCTTGGGCTCCAGTGGCTCGTCCATGTGCAAAGGGAAAGACCGCCGATCCTAGCAGGCGAGGCGGCGCGTTGATAGCCGAGAGTTGGAATAACGGGAATCTCAGCCCACCATGCGGGGCAGCGCCCGGTGGAAAATCTCGATGAGCGCGCCGGCGGCGCCGCGGCCCGTATCGGTGACTTCGTCGTGGCTGAGGGTTTCTCCGGAGATGCCGGCCGCCCAGTTCGTGAGGCAGGAGAAGGCGGCGACCTCGATGCCGAGAGCCCGGGCCTGGATGGTCTCGGGCACGGTGGACATGCCGACGGCGTCGGTCCCGAGGGTGCGGAGCATGCGGACCTCGGCGGGCGTCTCGTATTGGGGGCCAAGGAGGCTCGCGTAGACGCCTTCGTGGAGGGGCACGCCGGCCTCGGTCGCGCTCTGGCGGAAAATTTCGCGGAGGCGCGGGCTGTAGGCGGCGGTGAGGTCGATGAAGTTCGGTCCGCCGAGGAGCGGCGTGGTGCCGGTGAGGTTGAGATGGTCGGAGAGCATCATCCACTGGCCGGGCGCGAACGCGGGATTCAGCGTGCCGGCGGCATTCGTGAGGATGAGGCGGTGAACGCCGAGGCGGTGGAGGAGGCGCACGCCGGCAGTGACCTCGCGAGCGGTCCAGCCTTCGTAAAGATGGACGCGGCCGCGGCACAGGAGCAGCGGCTGGCCGTTTACGCGGGCGAGGGCAAAGGCGCCGGCATGACCGGGCACCTTCGAGGCGGGCAGGCCGGGAATGGAGTCGTAGGGAATGGTTGCCTCGATCTCGAGCGCGTCGGCAAAGGAGTTCAGGCCCGAGCCGAGAACGATGGCGACTTGCGCGCCGCAGCCCTCGAGGGCCTCGGGCAGAAGGGGGAACTCGGAACTCATGAAAGCGTGGTCCCAGAAACGGCGGCCGGCTGCAAGACGGGACGTGCGCTATTCGGCCAGGGGGATGGCTTTGGGAATGACGCCGCCGAGCAGCAGGTCGTCGCTGTTGTCCTTCAAATCCACGCCGGTGAGCTGCCGGCGGCGGGCGTTTTCCATGAGGTAGTGGAGCTTGAAGGCGGCGGTCTCGAAGTCGAGGCCGCCGGGGCGAACGTTCGAGATGCAGTTGCGCTCGGCGTCCGACCGGCCGACGCGCGGTCGATACGTGAGGTAGATGCCGAGGCTGTCGGGTGAGCTGAGGCCGGGGCGCTCGCCGATGAGCATGACGACCATCTCGGCGTCGAAGATCTCGCCGATCTCGTCGCCGAGGGCCACGCGGGACTGGAGGGCGACGACGACGGGAGCCAGTCGCCACCCCGCGAGGCGCTCGTGCAGGACTTTCAGAAACGGGACGGCGTGACGGGACGGCGCGAAGGCGGAGAGGCCGTCGGCGACGACGATGACGGCGTCGATGGGGCCGGCAGGCCTGGCGGCAAGGAGGGCCTCGCGGCTGGCGTCATCCAGCCTGCGGCCGTAGTCGGGGCGGACGAGGTATTCGCGGCGTTCCTTCGCGGCGCTGTGGGCGCGGAGCGTGGGGAAACCGGCGTCGCCGAGTTGCGTGGCGATGGCGTCGGCGTCCATCGGGACGTGCACGGCGTCGCGGGCCTGGGCATGGGCGAGGCCGAAGTCGAGCACGGCGTCCGTCGGCAGACTTTCGCCGGTGCGACCGAGGGCGATGCGGGCGTCGGTGAATTTGCGCAGGCCCTGCCAGGGATTCGTTTCGACAGGATCGCGGCGGGCGAGGGGATCGAAACTCATGCGGCGGCGGAAAGGTTACTGGCGTGGCGGAGCAGGGGCTGGCCGGCTGACAGGCGGCTGAGGCGACCGGCGGCGTCGGTCATTTGCATGCGCTCGAGCCATTCCTCGAACTCCGGCGCGCGGCGCAGGGAGAGGGCGCGGCGGACGTAGAGCGAATCGTGGAAGGACGTGCTCTGGTAGTTGAGCATGATGTCGTCGGCGCCGGGAATGCCCATGATGAAGGTGAGGCCGGCGACGCCGAGGAGCGTGAGCAGGCTGTCCATGTCGTCCTGGTCGGCCTCGGCATGGTTCGTGTAGCAGACGTCGCAGCCCATCGGGACGCCGAGGAGCTTCGCGCAGAAGTGGTCCTCGAGGCCGGCGCGGATGATCTGCTTGCCGTCGTAAAGGTATTCCGGGCCGATGAAGCCGACGACCGTGTTCACGAGGAACGGGTTGAATTTTCGCGCGACGGCGTAGGCGCGGGCCTCGCAGGTTTGCTGGTCCACGCCGTGGTGGGCGTTGGCGGAAAGCGCGCTGCCCTGGCCGGTCTCGAAATACATGCAGTTGTCGCCGACGGTGCCGCGCTTGAGCGCGAGCGTGGCTTCGTGGGCCTCCTGCAGGAGCGAGAGACTGATGCCGAAACTGCGGTTGGCTTTCTCGGTGCCGGCGATGGATTGGAACGTGAGGTCGACGGGCGCGCCGAGTTCCGCGGCCTTGATGGTATTCGTGACGTGGGTGAGGACGCATGACTGCGTCGGCACGTCGTATTCGAGGCGGAAGTCGTCGATCATCCGCAGCAACGTCACGATGGCGGGAAGGCTGTCGGTGGCGGGATTGATGCCGATCATGGCGTCGCCGCAGCCATAGAGCAGGCCGTCGAGCATGGAGGCGGCAATGCCTTTCGCGTCGTCGGTGGGATGGTTCGGCTGGAGGCGCACGGAGATGCGGCCGGGCAGGCCCATCGTGTTACGGAAGCGCGTGACGACGCGGCATTTCTGCGCGACGAGGATGAGATCCTGGTTGCGCATGATCTTGCTCACGGCGGCGGCCATCTCCGGGATGATTCCCGGGGCGACGCGGACGAGCGTGGCGCTGTCGGCGAGGTCGCTGAGCAGCCAGTTTCGGAAATCGCCGACGGTGAGGTGGGAGATTTCCGCGAAGGCGATCGCGTCGTGCTCGTCGAAAATGAGGCGGGTGACTTCGTCGTGCTCGTAGGGGATGAGCGGCTCTTCGAGAAAGCGCTTGAGCGGCACCTCGGCGAGAGCGCGCCTGGCGGCCATGCGTTCCTCCTCGGTGGCGGCGGCGATTCCCGCGAGGTAGTCGCCCGACCGCGCGGGACTGGCCTTGGCCATCAGCTCCTTGAGGTCGGCGAAGCGATGGGTGCGGATGCCGATGGTGTGCTGATACGACATTTCGGGATTTGCCTGTTGGGTTGGTCCCGGGCGCTGCAAATCGGGCGACAGCCCCGGTCATCCGGCGGCTCGGGATGTTGGGAGACTGGCAGCACGAAGCATGCCGGAGGTTTTGTGGCGAGCGTTGCGGATTTCCTGTCAGGAAACTGGCTTCCCGATCCGCGGCCGCGCGAGATAGGCCGATCGCGTGGTGGCGGGAAGCCTCTCGATCGCGTAGCGGAGCAGGGTGCGCGGAGCCGAGGCGGCGTGTTGATCGAGAAATGTCCTCAATACGGCTTCGTCCCGGTTGCCGACTTCGCGAAGCATCCAGCCGACGGCCTTGTGCATGAGGTCGTGCTCGTCGGGCAGGAGGGTTTTCGCGAGGGCGAGGGTGGTCGAGAAATCGCCGGCGCGGATGAAGGCGAACGTCGCGAGGATGGCGATGCGGCGGTCCCAGAGACTCGGGGAGGCGGCGAGCCGGTCGAGGATGGAACGGTCGCGATCGAGCAGCCAGGGGCCGAGGAGCAACGGCGCCGAGGAGTCGACGAGATCCCAGTTGTTCACGAATTTCTTCTCGCGGAGGAAGGTCTCGACGAGGCGTTCCCGCTCGCTTGCGCGGCGTTGGTAGCGGCGGACAAGGACAAGCAGGGCGAGCAGCCGCTCTTCGTGAATCGGCGAGCGGAGCAGGGTGACAATGTCGCGCTCCGCGAGGCGGTCGCTGTCACGCGCGATCCGTCGGGTGTCGGGCACTTTCACGCCGAGGAAAATGTCTCCCTCGGCGTAGTCGCCCGGTCCGGTTTTGAAGAATCGGCGCGCCTGGATGGCGCGCTCCGGGCTGGCGGCGGCGTGGAGCGCGCCCCGGATGGCCCGCAATTCCGACGACTCAGCGGCCACGGGATTTTTCGACCGCGACGAGGCGAGCGAGAAGATTCTCGAGATGCGGCACGGGCACGTCGGCGGTCCCGGCGCGGCGAAGCGGCTCTCCCCAGATGGCCTCGATCTCGAGTTCGCGGCCGGCGAGATAGTCGACGAGCGTCGATGGCTGGTAGGCGCCCATGGCGCGGGTCCGCGCGATCTGTTCGTCGATGAATGCTTCGGGAATCGGGTAGCCGAGGGCGCCGGCGGCGGCAATCGTCTCTCGCATGAGGGCGATGACCTCGTCGAGGTGGCTGGCGAGGAGAATGTCGACGGCAACGCCGCCTTCGGCG
This sequence comes from Chthoniobacterales bacterium, assembly GCA_036569045.1. Lineage (NCBI taxonomy): Bacteria > Pseudomonadati > Verrucomicrobiota > Spartobacteria > Chthoniobacterales > Chthoniobacterales bacterium. Next base: position 22,408 of record DATCRI010000065.1, read on the forward strand.
ACGGCGAGGCCGTTGAACGGGATGTTCCAGACGAGCTTCTTCCAGCGTTCCGCGGCGAGATTCTCCACGACGCGGGTTTCGATGCCGGCGCGGCGGAAGGCATCTGCGACGTGCTCCGTGCGCGGCTGCGGAGTTTGTCCGAACTCCCCGATGGAGATCGTGCCGTGGCCAAAATGGTCGACCTGCGCGGGCGAGCGCCGGGTGAGGCAGACGAAGCACAGCGCGCCGAGCACGCGGCCGGCGCCGAACTGCGCGGCGAGGGTGTCGTCGCTGCCGAGGCCATTCTGGAGCGTGAGAAGTCGCGTCTCCGGGCCGAGCAGCGGAGGGATGAGTTTCCCGAGGATGGCGTTCTGCGTGGTCTTGAGCGCCACGATGACGAGGTCGCACGGGCCGATGGTTTCCGTGTCGCGATGGGCGGCGACGGGGTGAAGGTGATAGTCGCCTGCGGGGCTGAAGACACGGATGCCATTGCGAGTCGCCTCTTCGTAGCCCGACCGCAGAAGGAAATGAACGTCTTCGCCCGCCGCGGCGAGCACTGTCCCGTAGTAGAGGCCGATCGAGCCGGCGCCGAGGATGGCAATCTTCATGAACGCGGGATGAGGGATTGGGCGGCGATGCGAATGGTCTGCGCGTGGAGGCGGGCGGTGTGATCGGTCTCGCGGTTGTAGCCTCCACCGTAGAGGACGACGAGCGGGATTCGGCGATCGGTGAAGAGGGCGGTTACAAACCGGTCACGGGTGGCGAGCTCCTGGGCGGAGAGCTGGAGCTGGCCAAAGCGGTCGTTGCGGTGCGGATCAGCTCCGGAGATCCAGAAGCAGAGGTCCGGCGCGAAGGTTTCGACCGCGTCGGGCAGGGAGCGGGCGAGGGCGTCGAGAAAGGCGGCGCCGGCGGCGAAGCGATCGAGCGGGACGTCGAGCGAGCCGGGGATCTTGCGGGACGGGTAGTTCGCGCCGACATGGATCGAGTAGGTGAAGACGCGATCGTCGTGCGGAAAAATGGCGTGCGTCCCGTTGCCCTGGTGGGCGTCGGTATCGCAGACGAAAATGCGGAGCCCGGGGTGGCTCGCATGCAGGTCGCGGATGGTGATGGCGACATCGTTGAGAACGCAGAAGCCTTCGCCGTGGTCGGGGAAGGCGTGGTGGGTGCCGCCGGCGAGGTTTGCGGCGATGCCGTGAGCGAGCGCGTGCCATGCGGCGCGGCGGGTGCCCTCGACTTCGAGCGCGCTGCGGCGATAGAGCGCTTCGCCGGGCGGCAGGCCGAGCTGGGTGGTCTCGCGCGAGGTGAGCGAGCCGGCGCGTAGTCTCTGCAGGTAGCCCGCCTCATGGACGCGGGCGATGATGGCGTCGTCGCACGGTTCGACCTCCTCGATGTCCGCGGCATCGAGATGGCCCGAGTCGAGCAGAAGGCGATGCGCTTCCGGAAATTTCCGCATGGGGAACGGATGGCCGTCCGGCAGCGGGAAATGGTAATCCGGGGAATAGAAGCAGCGCATCGTTGCCAGCATACGCGGGAGTGAAAGCCCGGAAAACGCCGAAGGCCGGCTTGCGCCGGCCTTGAAACTCGCTCCCGCCGGAAATCCGACGGGCTCGATGGCGTGAACCTCGAGGGTTAGCTCTTTCCCTGCAGATCCTGGATCGGCTCGGTGATGACGCGAGCTCCGCGCGAGAAGGTCAGGAAGGCCCAGCCCCATTGCAGGAAGACGATCACGCGATTACGGAAACCGATGAGGAAGAAAAGGTGAATGAAGGCCCAAGTGAGCCATGCGAAGGTGCCGCTGAAGCGGATGCCCTTGATGTCGGCGACGCCGGCGTGCCGTCCGATCGTGGCGAGGCTGCCCTTGTCGAGATACCAGAAAGGCTCGGTCGCCTTGCCGGCGATCTGACGCGCGACGTTCTTGCCGGCGTGCTTGCCCATCTGCATCGCGGCGGGCGCGACGCCGGGAACGGGCTTGCCCTTCTTGTCCTTCACGAAGGCCATGTCGCCAATCGCGTAGATTTCCGGGCGACCTGGGATGGTGAGGTCCTGATTGACGACGGCGCGGCCGGGGCGGTCCGTCTCGCAGCCGAGCTGCTTGACGAGCGGCGAGGCGGTGTTGCCGGCGGCCCAGATGACGGTGTGGGCGGCGAGGCGTTCACCCTTGAGCTCGACCCAGCGGTAACCCATGTCGGTGACCGGCGTGTTGACGAGCACTTCGACGCGCAGGCCTTCGAGCTGCTTCTTTGCGCTGGCGGAGAGGCTCTCGTGGAAGGGCGGAAGGACGCGCGGACCGGCCTCGACGAGGATGATGCGGGCGCTGGTAGGGTCGATGCGGCGGAAATCCCGCTTCAGCGTGGTGTGGGCGAGCTCGGCGATGGCGCCGGCAAGCTCCAGACCGGTGGGGCCGGCGCCGACGACGACGAAGGTGAGCGCGCTGCGGCGTTTTTCCTCGTCTTCGTATTTCTCGGCCTGTTCGAAGGCGGTGAGGACGCGGTGCTTGATGTCGATCGCGTCGTGCAGGCTCTTCAGACCGGGAGCAAATTCCTCCCACTGGTCCTTGCCGAAATACGAGTGGCGAGCGCCGGCGGCGACGATGAGATAGTCGTATTTGATCGTGCGGCCCGTGGTGATGACCTCCTTCGTGTCGGGACGAATCTCCCGGACCGAGGACATGGCTACCGTCGTGTTCTGCTGATCGCGAAGAATGGAACGAATCGGCTTCGCGATATCCGCCGGCGAGAGTTCCGACGTGGCCACCTGATACAGCAGCGGCTGGAAGAGGTGGTGGTTCGTGCGATCAAGCAGGATGACCTTCGCGGGCGCATCGCGCAACGCGACGGCGGCGCTCAGGCCACCAAATCCTCCTCCGATGATGACGACGACGGGTTGGCTTGCATTTTGGGGGCCGGCTGTGGATGTTGGCGATTGATTCACGGGCGCCGTGAAATTTTCATAAAGCGCGCTTCGGATCAAAGCTGAAATCGAAATCTTCGTTCAATCCCCACCCGGAATCCATGGCTACGACGTTCGAGCAACCCGACACCCTGGCGCGAAGTTTGAATGGCCTCCACTCCGCTCAGGAGGGCGGCGAGCTTCTGGGGGAAACGCTTACGTTGAACATGGGGCCGTCGCACCCGTCCACGCACGGGGTGCTGCGGATCATTCTCGAACTCGACGGCGAGCTCATCACCAAGGCGGATGCGGACATCGGTTATCTGCACCGCGGCGACGAAAAGATCGCGGAAAACATGCAATACAACCAGTTCGTGCCCTACACGGACCGGCTGGATTACCTCGCGCCTCTGGCGAACAACGTCGCCTACGCCCTGGCCGTGGAGAAGCTCATGGGCTGGGAGCTGCCCGCGCGCGGCAAGGCGATCCGCGTGATCTGCTGCGAACTCGCCCGCATTTCCGCGCACCTGCTTGGCCTGGGAGCCTTCGCAATGGATGTCGGCGCCGTGACGATGTTTCTGTGGACCTTCACGGAGCGTGAGAAGATCTACAACTTGATCGAGTTGCTCACCGGGGCGCGCTTCACGACGAGTTACACCCGCGTGGGCGGGCAGACGCGCGACCTGCCGCCGACCTTCATCCCGGCGTTGAAGGATTTCATCACGAGCTTCCGCAAAGTGCACAAGGACCTCGACGCGATGCTCACCCGCAATCGGATCTTCATCGATCGCACGAAGGACATCGGCGTGATCTCGAAGGAAGACGCCATCGCCTACGGAATTTCGGGCCCGAATCTTCGCGGCAGCGGCGTCGAGCACGATCTGCGGCGCAAGCAGCCGTATCTCGATTACGAGAAATACGATTTCGAGATTCCCGTTGGCACGGTGGGCGATTGCTTCGACCGCTACCTCGTCCGCATGGAGGAGATGAAGCAGAGCTGCCGAATTCTCGAACAGGTCATCGATTCTCTCCCGGGCGGTCCGATCAATATTCACGATCCGAAGAGCACGCTTCCGCAGAAGGAAGCCGTGCTGACGAAAATGGAGGAACTCATCCACCATTTCATCGTCGCGACCGAGGGAATCGAGGCCCCGGCGGGCGAAATTTACTTCGGCGCGGAAAACCCGAAGGGCGAACTCGGCTTTTACATCTACAGTCTCGGCGGCGGCGTGCCGTATCGGCTGAAAATCCGCGCCCCGTCCTTCGTGAATCTGAGCATTTGCGCGAAGCTGATGCCCGGCCACTTCGTCAGCGACGTGGTGAGCATCCTCGGCAGCATCGATTTCGTCATGGGCGAGTGTGACCGGTAGCGCGGCCCCGACTCATCGCCCAACCTGCAAAAAATACGCGCCGACGGTGGCGGCGACGGCCCCAAGGCCGACCGTGATGGCGCGGCTGATGCGCTGGAGGGCGATTTCCCGGCGGTGCGGGGCGACGTGGGCCATCGAGCATTCGTAGCGATCCATGAAGAGCTCGATCGAAGGATCCAGCGCGGCGCGGCGGTTGGCGGAAGAAGCGTTCATCGGATGGAAAAGGTGATGGATTGTCTGATTCTAGTAGGTGGTCGTCTGGGAAACCGTGGCGCTGGCCGCGGGAGTCACTGTGGTCGAAGAATGCGTCGTCGTCTCCGGTTCATCGCGATGCACAGTGACGCACCCGGTGAGAGTGAGAAGAGCGGCGGCGAACAGGGAGGACAGCAGTTTCATGGTTCCCTGAATCCGCAGTCCCTGTGCCAGAGGGGCATTGCCGAGACGGAAGTGCTTGTCGGGAAGAGGGATGCGGGATTTGGTCGACGACGGGGAGAGATCCCCAATGGGAGCGAATTGCATGATCATCGCGATCAGTGATTGCATTTTGCCCGGGTGGAGAAGGACGCAGGGCACGTTCGGCGGCGCGGAGGAATTTGAGCATCGACGCGCGCGAGAATTTCTGGCCACTCTTCGGGCCGGATGATGACGAGCGACGTGACCCCTCCGCAAGCCGACGCCATTCCCGCCGAACTGCTGGCGGAAATCGAAGAAAGCATCACGCATTACCCGGTCTCCAAGCGCAGCGCCTCGCTGCCGCTGCTGCACCTTTGGCAGAATCATTTTGGCTACATCGACGACTCCGGTATCGAATGGATCGCCGCAAAACTCGAGCTCACGCCGGTCAACATCTACGAGCTCGTCACGTTCTACCCGTGGTTCCGCCGCGAGGCCGCCGGGAAAACGGTCATCCGCGTCTGCCGCACGCTGGCCTGCGCGATGGCGGGCGCCTACGGCATCCGCGAAAAATTCTGCCAGGCGACCGGAGTGGACGTCGACCACGAGTCGCATGGCTTCGGGCATGCTCCGCCGACGAGTTCGGACGGAAAATTCAGCGTCGAATTCGTCGAGTGCCTTGCGAGTTGCGGCACGGCGCCGGTGGCGTTGATCAATGACGACCTCGTCGAGAACATCACCCCCGAGGACGTGCCCAACATCGTCAAGGAATACGACGTCAACTGACCTGTCATGGTTTCGCTCATCCCCCAGCCTCATCCCCGCGAACGGCGCATCATTTTCGAGAACATCAGCCGGCCCGGCTGGTCGAACGACATCGATACCTACGTGGCCCACGGCGGCTACGAGCAGCTCAGGAAGGCGCTCGGCATGCAGCCGTCGGAGATCGTCGACGCGGTGAAGGCGGCGAACCTGCGCGGACGCGGCGGTGCGGGATTTCCCTGTGGCGTGAAGTGGAGCTTCATCAAGCGCGACGACGGCAAGCCGCATTACATCACGGTCAACGGCGACGAATCCGAGCCCGGCACGTTCAAGGATCGCTACATCCTTCACAACGATCCGCACCAGCTCATCGAAGGTGTGCTGATCGCGGCGTGGGCGCTCAACGTCAATCTCGCCTACATCTACATCCGCTGCGAATTCCCGCATGCGGCGAAGATCGTCTGGAATGCGATCAAGGAGGCGAAGGCGAGGGGGCTCGTCGGAAAAAACATCTGCGGCAGCGGGTTCGACTGCGACATCTATGTCCACCAGGGCGCGGCGGCCTACATCTGCGGCGAGGAGACCAGCCTCATCGAATCGCTCGAGGGCAAGCGCCCGTATCCGCGCATCAAGCCCCCGTATTTCCCCGCGGTGCTCGGCCTCTACATGTCGCCGACCATCGTGAACAACGTCGAGACGCTCTGCCACGTCGTCCACATCCTCCGTCTCGGGGCCGAGGAATACGCGAAGATGGGCACGCCGGGCGACGGTGGCACGCGCACGATGTGCGTGAGCGGCGACGTGATGCGGCCCGGCTATTACGAGCTGCCCGCCGGCGCGGTGACGCTTGGCGAACTCATTCACGACATCTGCGGCGGCCTGAAGCCCGGCCGGAAGTTGAAGGCCGTCATTCCCGGCGGCAGTTCGGCGAAGGTCATGCGCGCGGGCGAGGTCTACAAGATCAAGGTGAAGGCCCAGGACGGCACCATGATCGACAAGGAAGTCGCCATGGAGGACGTCGTGATGGATGCCGCCAGTCTTGCGGCCGTTGGCACGATGGTGGGCAGCGGCGGCGTGATGGTGATGGACGACAGCCGCGACATGGTCTGGGCGCTCAATAATCTCAACCAATTCTACGCCCACGAGAGCTGCGGCCAATGCACGCCCTGCCGGGAGGGCAGCCTGTGGATGTCGAAGATGACCACGCGCATGATGGCTGGCGGCGGCAGCGCGAACGATCCCGCCACGCTCAAGAATGTCGCCGACAACATCGCGGGCCGCACGGTTTGCGCCTTTGGCGAAGCGTGCTCCTGGCCGACGCAGAGTTTCCTCGCCAAGTTTCCCGAGGAATTCGCCGCGCGAAGCGCGAATGGATAGAAGATAGAAGGGACCCACCCTTGAGCGGGGCGGAAGGCCAGCTTGCCGCCGTTGCCGGTGGCAAATGAGGCACGACTGTTTTTTTGAGGTCGCGGTGGCGACCAATTTGTGCCGGTCGCTCGAGAAATTTTGCGGAAAACGCGTCCGGGGCAGTTCCCGGGTTTGACCCGCGTCGCGCGCTCGGGAATGATGCCGAGCCATGTCGAAGCCGGTAATTTTGATCATACGTGACGGATGGGGCATCAACCCGAATGGGAAGGCGGGGGCCGAAGCGGATGGCAATGCCACCCTGCTCGCGAAGACGCCGTTTCACGATCATCTCTACGCGACGTATCCCGGCGCGACGCTCAGCGCGAGCGGCATGGATGTCGGCCTGCCGGACGGCCAGATGGGCAATTCCGAGGTCGGGCACCTGAATCTCGGCGCGGGCCGCATCGTTTACCAGGATCTCACGCGCATCAACAAGGCGATCGCCGACGGCGAACTTGCGAAGAATCCCGTGCTGCTCGAGGCGTTCGAGAAGGCGAAGGGCTCGCGACTCCATTTCATCGGCCTCGCGTCCGACGGCGGCGTGCACTCGCATCAGGATCACCTCGTCGCGCTCGCGAAAGTCGCGACGGACGCCGGCGTGAATGACATCCTCGTGCACGCGATCGCGGATGGTCGCGATACCTCGCCGACCGGCGGCGCCGGTTATCTCGCGACGATCGAGGAAGGGTTGAAGCCCAGTGGCGCGAAGATTGCCACGGTGATCGGGCGTTATTTCGCGATGGATCGCGACAAACGCTGGGAGCGCAACAAGCTCGCGTGGGATGCCATTGTTCTCGGCAAGGGAACCGCGACCGAGCTTTCCCCGAGCGCGGCGATCCAGGCCGCCTACGCGGCCGACCCGCGCGGCGACGAGTTCCTCCAGCCCCTGATCTTCTGCCACGCCGACGAGCAGCGCATGCGCGACGGCGACGTGCTCATCTGGCTGAACTTCCGCGCCGACCGCGCCCGCCAGCTCACCGAGGCGTTCATGGACCCGGCGTTCAACCATTTCGAAACCACGGGCAAGCCGAAGTTCGCCGGCTACTACACGCTCACCGAATACAAGGAGAGTTACACCGACTTCGGCGTGAAGGCGATCCTCCAGCCCGCGAGCATGGAGAAGATCCTCGGCGAAGTCGTCTCGGCAGCCGGCCTGAAGCAGCTGCGCGCGGCGGAGACCGAGAAATTCCCGCACGTCACCTTCTTCTTCAACGGCGGGGCGGACACGCCATTTGCCGGCGAGGACCGCTACCTCACGCTCAGCCCGAAGACCTACAGCAAGGACGGCAAGGAGGCGCCCCTGCCGACCTACGACCTCATGCCGCAGATGAGCGCGCCCGATCTCGCCTTCGAGGTCACGCGCCGCCTCGAGAACTACGACATGGTGATCGTGAATTTCGCGAATCCCGACATGGTCGGCCACACCGGCGTTGTCGAGGCGGGCATCCACGCTGTCGAGACGATCGACCGCGGCGTGAAAATGCTCGTCGAGCGCGCGCTGGAACTTGGCGGAAAACTCATCATCACGGCCGATCACGGGAACTGCGAGCTGATGCGCAACCCCGACGGCTCGCCGAACACCGCGCACACGACGAATCTCGTGCATTGCCTCTACGTGGCGAACGATGCCGCCGATTGCAAGGTCGAGGACGGCATCCTCGCTGACATTGCGCCGACGCTTCTCGCGCTGCTCGGAGTCGCGCAGCCGCCGGAAATGACCGGCCACAGCCTCGTCTCGAAAAAGTAGAGGCGGTAGCCGGTTGCGCCTCGTGTCACCGGTTCGCGGTGACACGTTGGGCGCGAACGTGGGGGTTTCTGGCTATCAACGGATGACGAATCTCGGGTCGGCACGGTGAGTGCTGGGTGCTGGCCCACCTTTTCAAGACGTTGAAACCCCCTTGCCATTTCGCTGCGGCTGCCGGACGGCCTTTCTCCCGATGAAATCCCGACCCTGGAAATATGGGGTCGCGCTCGTCGTAGCCGGTCTCGTCGCCCTTGTCGTTTTGTTGTGGGGTCGCGCCGAAACGGGGGCATCTTCCCCGAAAGATCCGACTTCCGTTGCCGTCGCTCGGGCGTCCGCGGCGCCGGCTCCCGTCCCAGCCAGGGCGGTTGCGGGCGCGACACCGCCACCCGGTGCGCCTGCGGCTCCGGCGGCGCCTGCCGTCACGCCGGAGGGGCGCCTCGTTCTGGAGGATGGCGGACAGGAGCGTTCGTTCACGATTGCGCGGGATGAATTCGTGCGGCGCAGTCCCGAGGGGATCGAGCAGAGTGTTTCCGTGCCGCCGGTCGCGGATTTGCGGGGTTTGCACGATCAATGGACGCAGCTTTCCGCGAAGCAGGACGGCGAACTTTTTCTCGTCGCCTACGAAGATGGCGTCGCGCGCAGCCTGACGACGCGGCGACTGATCCTGCCGCAGATCCGAGTGGAACTCGAGGAGGGCGTGGGCCTTGCGGCGGCGATCCCGAATGCCGTGCAGGTGGAATTCCCCGAATACGCACCCGGCTTCGCCGTCGTGAAGCTGCGGGATTCCTTTGCGGCCCTTGATGCGTTGAGCACGGTGCGTGCGACGAATGGCGTGCGCCGGGCGGATGTCCTTCTCGCGAAGCAGCAGACGCGCCGCGCGCTGCCGAACGACCCGCTCATCGGCAGCCAGTGGCACTTGAAAAATACCGGCCAGAGCGGCGGCGCCGCGGGCATCGATGTGAATGTCGAGCCGGTCTGGAACTACGGCGGCACGGGATACCGCGGGGCCGGTGTCGTGGTGGGCGTCGTGGACGGTGGCCTGCAAACGGCCCATCCCGATCTTGCGGCCAACGTCCTTACGGATATCGACCATGATTGGAACGACTCGACGCCCGACGACCCGAATCCCCCGACCGGGGACGGGGTGGACGGAGACAATCACGGCACTTGCTGCGCGGGCAACGTGGCCTCCGTGGGCAATAATTCCCTCGGCGTGTCGGGAACGGCACCCGAGGCGAAGGTGGTCGGGTTGCGCCTGATTGCGGGCTCCTCGAGCGACTCCGACGAGGCCGAGGCCATGGCCTGGCGCAACGACGTCATCGCCATCAAGTCGAACAGCTGGGGACCCGACGACGACGGCGCAACGCTCGAGGCCCCAGGCTCGCTCATGAAGGCGGCGTTGAAAACAGCCACGACAAGCGGCCGGGGCGGCCTTGGGAGCATCTTCCTGTGGGCCGGCGGAAACGGCCTCGATGTCGGCGATAATTCCAACTACGACGGCTACGCCAACTCCATTTACACGATCGCGATCGGCGCTTTCTCGAACCGGTCGACCCAGGCTTACTACAGCGAATCCGGGGCGAATCTCGTCGTCGTGTCACCGTCCGGCGGAGATTCCAGCGCCGGCGAGTTGGACATCACGACGGTCGATCGCACCGGGTCGGATGGCTACAACAACTCGTCCATCACGAGCGACTTGTCGGACCGAAACTACACGAAGACTTTCAACGGCACGTCCTCGGCGACGCCGACCGCCGCGGGCGTGGTCGCCCTGCTCCTGCAACGCAATCCAAATCTCGGCTGGCGCGACGTGCAGGAGATCCTCATGAAGTCCGCGCGGAAGGTGAATCCCTCCGACACGGACTGGACAACGAACTCCGCCGGTTTCCATTTCAATCACAAGTTCGGCGCGGGGCTCATCGATGCGAATGCCGCCGTCGCGCTGGCCGCGACGTGGACAAATCTCGCGGCGCAGATTTCCGCCGTTTCCACGCAGTCCGGCCTCAGTGTCGCGATTCCGAACAACAACTCCACCGGCATCACCCGCAACTTCGATCTCAATGCGAGCAACCTGCGTGTCGAGCACGTCACTGTGCGCGTGACGATCAACCACACCGCGCGCGGCAACCTCGCGATCACGCTCACGTCGCCATCCGGCGTGGCCAGTCGCCTCGCCGAGGTGCACAGCGACACGGGCGACAATTATTCCGACTGGACGTTCATGACCGTTCACGATTGGGGCGAGAATTCGGCGGGCACGTGGACGCTGAAAATCGCCGACCTCAGCAGCATCGGAAATTCCACGGGCGGCACGCTCACGGCCGCGGAGCTCACCGTCTTCGGCACGGCGGCCGCGGCCGCGAACAAGGCGCCGGTCGTTCAGCTGACTTCGCCGCAGGACCAGAGTTCGTTCAGCATCGGTGCGCCGATCGCGCTCGCCGCGACCGCGACCGACCTCACGGCCGAGGGCTCCACCGGCGTGGTGACCAAGGTCGAATTTCTCTCCGGCAGCACGGTCATTGGGACCGACACGACTGCGCCCTATACCTCCTCGTGGACGCCGTCCGCGGCTGGCAGTTACACGCTCAGCGCCCGCGCCGTGGACAGCGAAGGCGCGACCGGCACTTCGGCGACCGTTGCGATCACGGTCGCGAATCTGCCGCCGAGCGTCACCGCGGGATCGATCTCGCCCGCTTCCCAGGCATTCAGCGACCAGACGCTCGAGCTGACCGGCGTCACTGCGAGCGATCCCGAGGGCGCCTCCGTTTCGCTGACCTGCCAGTGGCAGTCGAGCACCGACGGCGTGACCTTCACCGACGCCTCTGGCTCCACGGCGGCTACGCTGCCCGCCGCCGCGGCAAATGCCGGCAAGGTCTGGCGTTGCGTCATCACGCCAGGCGACGGCGTGAACACCGGCGCCGCGTTTCTCACCGGCGCCGTGATGGTGCTCACGCGGCCGGAGACGAATGCGTCGATCGGCGATGCGTATACCTACGAGAGCGATCTTGTCCTGCGCGGCACCGCGACCACTTTCACGCGCGCGGCCATCATCAACGAATTCAGCCAGGGCCCCAGTGGCGGCACCGCGGAGTGGGTGGAGATCCTCGTGCTGCGGGCGGGCAGTCTGCGTAACTGGAAGTTCGACGACGCCACCGCGAACGCGTCGGTCGTGACCTTTGCCAACAGTGCCGTGTGGGACAACATTCCGGCCGGCACGCGCATTGTGATCTACAACGGCGCGTCGAAAGATCCGTTGTTGCCTGCCGACGATGCCGACGTCGCCGACGGACGGCTCGTGCTGGCGTCGAACAACACGACTTACTTCACCGGCAGCTGGCCATCGCTCTCCAACAACGGGGACGCCCTCGTGCTGAAGGACGCGACGACTGCCGTGATGCACCAGATCGGCTACGGCAGCAACGCGACGGTCACGCCGAATATCGGCTCCGTCGGCGGCGGCTCGGCGGCATCTTTCACGGGCGATACCGAGGACGCCGCGGCCACCACGGCGGGATGGCGCGTGAATTCCGCGACGACTGCCGGCAGCACCACGGTGGTCGGTGTGACCCCCGGAGCCGGCAACACCACCGCCAATGCCACTTTCGCTGCGAATCTCGCATCGGGCTATTTCAGTCAGCCCGCGCTCTTCCGCCTCGGCGCCGCCAGCCAGACTCCGGCCGGGCTTTCGATCGATGCAAACACCGGTGTCCTCGGCGGCACGATTCCGAATGCTCCCGGTAACTACGCCATCGTCGTCGAGCGCTACAATGGGCTGAACGAAGTCGTCTCGCTGAGTTACACGCTCACGATTCTCGAGCCCGGCGTCACGCCGACCCCGACCCCGTCGCCCACGCCCGATCCTTCGGCGACGCCAACTCCCTCGCCGACGCCCGAGCCGACAGCGACTCCGTCGAAGGATGAGCCGCCGGCCATCCGAGTTTTCAGGAAGAAAGTCGTGTCGGAGGGGACGGCCATCGTGATCCGCGGTCGCGCGGAGGGCTCCGGGACGGTGAAACTCACCGCGAAAAACGGCCGCGTGAAGCAAACCCTCAGCGTGGAGACCGGCAGGACGTGGTCCCTCCGGATCAGGCTCCATGTCGGACGAAACACGATCATCCTCCGCAGCATCGACTCGCAGGGAGTTTCCGCGAAGCCGGTGCGCGTGCGGGTGAGCGTTCCGCCGGCCGGCTGAGGCGCGTCGCGACAAGGGGCGCACCGAATCGACTTTTCCATTGAGGAAGGCCCGGCTCGCGGCGCATGGTATCTCTCTTTGACTGTGGAACCGACCTCACTTTCCGAACTGCTCGCCATTCGCCGCCAGAAACTCGACGCCCTGCACGCCGCGGGCGTCGCTCCCTATGGTCGCGGCTATGAAACCGATGGCGATATCGCCGGCGTGCGCGCGAAGTTCGCCGAAGGCGCTCCGCTGCGGGCGGCGGGCCGCATCACCGCCCACCGCGACATGGGCAAGAGCCAGTTCCTCGATCTGTCGGACGCCACGGGCCGCATCCAGATTTTCCTCCACGCGAAAGAGATCGGCGAAGAGGCCTTCGCGATCTTCAAGCACCTCGACCTCGGCGATTTCGTGGGAATTGCCGGCGAGGGCTTCATCACGCGCACCGGCGAACCGACGATCCGCGTGACGAATTTCGAGGTCCTCAGTAAATCGCTGCGCCCGCTCCCCGACAAGTGGCACGGCGTGCAGGACACCGAGATCAAATACCGCCAGCGCTACCTCGATCTCATCGCAAATCCCGAGTCGCGCGACGTTTTTCAAAAGCGCATCGCCATCGTGCGGGCGATCCGTCGTTTTCTCGAGGATCGCGGTTTCCTCGAGGTCGAGACACCGATGATGCAGGCCGTCGCCGGCGGCGCCGCGGCGGCCCCCTTCCAGACGCACCACAACGCGCTCGGACTCGATCTTTTCCTGCGCATCGCGCCGGAGCTTTACCTCAAGCGCCTGCTCGTGGGCGGCTTCCCGAAGATTTTCGAGCTCAATCGCAACTTCCGCAACGAGGGCATCTCTCGCCGGCATAATCCCGAGTTCACCATGCTCGAGGCCTACTGGGCCTACGGGGATTTCGAGAAGATGGCCGACCTCGTCGAGGAACTCGTCTGCCATCTCGCCGAGACGATTTGCGGAGGTCTGCAGATCGAGCATAGGGATGCCGAGGGCAACGTCACGAAGACGATCAATCTTGCGCGCCCGTGGCGCCGGGCCCGCTACGCCGACCTCGTCGAGGCCGCCGTGCCGGGCTGGTATGCGCTCTCGCCCGAGGCGCGTCGCGAACGCTGCGCCGAGTTGCGGCTGGATATCACGCATTGCGTCGCGGACTTCGAAGTCACCCAGCATGTCTTTGAAAAGCTCGTCGAGGAAAAGACGATGGACCCGCTTTACGTCACGCATTGCCCGAAGGAGCTCGTTCCGCTCGCGAAGCAGAATCCGGACGACCCGTCCGTCGTCGACGTTTACGAACTCGTGATCAACGGCCAAGAGATCTCGCCCGGCTACTCGGAGCTGAACGACCCGATCGTCCAGCGCCAGCGGCTCGAGGAGCAAAGCGGCGGCGAGACGCAGAAGATCGACCACGATTTCATCGAGGCGCTGGAATACGGGATGCCGCCGGCGGGTGGCATCGGCATCGGCATCGACCGGCTGGTGATGATGCTCACCGGCGCGGAATCGATCCGCGACGTGCTGTTCTTCCCGCACATGAAGCCGCGCTAGGGCTCCCGATGAAGACTCGCGTCCTGCTAGCCGCGCTTCTGGTGGTGCTTGGCGCGGCGCCGCTGCACGCCGCGAAATCCCGGGACGAGCTGCTTTTCCAGATCAATGCCGCGCTCCTTGCCGGCGATCGCGCCGCCTTCACGCGATGCATCAATTTTGCCGGCTCGGACAAGGCGACGCGCGCTTCGTTCACGAAGATTGTGGAGCAGATCTTCCGCTGGCCGACGCATTACGTCTTTGCGACCGACCGCAAGGATCACGACAACCCGCGTATCGAGCAGGGAGGGAAATTCTATCGCCTGAATGGTGACTGGAGATTCCAGGTGCACATTTTTCTGTCCAAGAAAACGAGCGCCGGCTTTGTCTTTCCGGCCGGATCGGTGGAAGGTAAATATTTCGTCCTCGTGGCCGTGCCGGAGAAGACCCCATGAATCGCGTGCTCATCACCTGCGGCCCGGCGTATGCGCCGATCGACAACGTCCGCCGCATCACGAATTTTTCGACCGGGGAACTCGGGGTGATGCTCGCGAATGCCTTCGCGGCGGCCGGGAGGGATGTCGTGTGCTTCAAGGGTGAGGCGGCCACCACGCCGCTCGCCGCGGCGACGGGAGTGGACCTGCGCGCGTTTTCAACGAACGAAGATCTGCTTCGCCAGCTCGAGGAGGTCGACTTCGTGAGGGACGTTTTCCACACCGCGGCTCTCAACGACTACGAGGTCGAGAGCGTGCGCGATGAATACGGCACGATCCTTTCCGCGGCGAAGATTCCGAGTCGGGCGGGCGAGCTGAACGTCATGCTGCGGCCGGCGCGCAAGCTGTTGCCTGAACTGCGGAATCTTTTTCCCGGTGCGCAAATCGTCGGCTGGAAATACGAGCTGAACGGCGAGCTGGCCGATGCGCTGCATGCCGGCGCGCACCAGCTCGAGGATTGCGGCACGGACTTCTGCGTCGTGAATGGCGCGGCCTACGGCGACGGCTTTGGCCTGCTCGATCGGCAGGGGCGCGTGCGGCATTTTGCCGGCAAGGCGGAACTCTGCGCCGGCCTCGTGAGCCGGTGAGTCGCGCGGTTAGCTGAAGCGAGCCACGACGGCGCGCAGCGCGCTTTCGACATTCGTTTCGACCTCTTCGAGGCTAGAGATCGTGACGCCGAGATCGTGCACGAGGCCGTCACGGAGGCCGTAGATGCAACCGTGCACGTTGAGTTTCTGCCCCCGCTTCCAGGCGTGGCGGATGAGCGAATTCTCGCAGAGCACACGGACCTGCTCGATGACGTTGAGTTCACAAAGCCGGTCGAGCTGGTCGGCCTTGTTTGGCGCGGCTTCGAGGAAGGCGCGGTGTTTTTTTGCAAGCACGCTCACGGAGTGCAGCCAGTTCTCGACCAGCCCGAATCCCAGATCGTCTTCGGCGAGCGCAGCCTGCACGCCGCCGCAGCCGTAGTGGCCGGTGATGAGGATGTCCTCCACCTTGAGCGCTTCCACCGCGTATTGGACGACGGAGAGGCAGTTGAAGTCCGTGTGCATGACGAGGTTCGCCACGTTGCGATGGACGAAAACCTCGCCGGGGCGCAGACCGATGATCTCATTGGCCGGCACGCGGCTGTCGGCGCAACCGATCCAGAGATATTTCGGCGTCTGCTGGTGGACGAGCGATTGAAAGAAGGTCGGATCCTCCGCCTGAACTTCCGCGGCCCATTTACGATTGTTCTCGAAGAGTTGTTTCAGCCCCATGCGCGCACGCGTTTAACGGGAATCCGGGCGCGTGTCGATGCGCGGACTTCCGGCCCGCGCGGCTTTCTGCTCTGCTGACGCCATGAACGTTCGCCTGTTCCTTCTCGGCCTGCTCCTCGTCACCCTTGCCGGCTGCGCCTTCGACGAGCCCGCCCCCGCGCCGACGCCGGCCCAGTCGGGGCACGCGCATGTCGACCAGGCTGCCCCGGTGACGGGCGGCGTGCTCTTCAACGGCAATTGATCCGTTCCGGTTCTCGGGCGGACCAATCGCGGCTTGCTTCGGGGTCGGAGTTCTGGCATTTTTCCCAGTTCTCTTATGGCCACGAAATCGTCCCGTCGCACTCCCGCTAAAGCTGCCGCTCCCGACCGCGGCAAGAAAATGAACGGCGCGGACATTCTCGTCAGCTGCCTCGAGCGCGAGGGCGTCGACACGATTTTCGCCTATCCCGGCGGTTGCTCGATGCCGATCCATCAGGCGCTCACCCGTTCGAAGAAGATCCGCACGATCCTGCCTCGCCACGAGCAGGGCGGCGTGTTTGCCGCGGAAGGCTATGCCCGCGCGACCGGCAAGGCCGGCGTTTGCATGGGGACCTCGGGACCCGGCGCGACGAATCTTGTGACCGGCATCGCCGACGCGTTCATGGACTCCACTCCGCTGGTGGCGATCACCGGCCAGGTGCCGCAGTCGATGATCGGCCGCGGCGCGTTCCAGGAGACGGACATGTTTGGCATCACCCTGCCGGTGGTGAAGCACAGCTACCTCGTGTGGGACATCAACGACATCCCGCGCATCGTGAAGGAAGCCTTCCACATCGCGACGACCGGCCGGCCGGGCCCGGTGCTCATCGATATCCCGAAGAACATCCAGCAGGAGGAGACGCAGCCGATCTATCCGACGAGCGTGAACCTCCGCGGCTACCGGATCGACTACAAGGCCGACGACGTGGCCTTGAACGAGATGATCGGCCTCATCAACAATGCGAAGCAGCCGATGATCTATTGCGGCGGCGGCATCATCACCGGTGAGGCGCATCGTGAGCTGCTCGAGTTCGTCGAGCGCACGCAGATTCCCGTGGCAACAACGCTGATGGGTATCGGCTGTTTCCCGGAGACGCACCCGCTCTCGCTCAAGTGGCTCGGCATGCATGGCACCGTTTACGCGAACAACGCGGTGAACGAGGCGGACCTCCTGCTCGCAATCGGCGTGCGCTTCGACGACCGCGTGACCGGCAAGGTCGAGAAATTCTGCGAGCACGGCACGATCGTCCACATCGACATCGACAACTCCGAGCTGAACAAGAACAAGCTCGTGAAGCTGCCGATTCACAGCGACGTGAAATACGCGCTGCGTCGGACAAATCAGATCCTCGAAAAGGGCGGGTTCAAGCGCGTGAAGTCCGCGTTCAACCGTTTCCCGGCCTGGTATAAGCAGATCGAGGGCTGGAAGAAAAGTTTCCCGCTTACGTTCAAGGACACGCCCGACGTGATCCAGCCGCAATACGTCATTCGCATGCTCAACGACATGACGAAGGGGCAGGCCATCATTGCGACCGGCGTGGGCCAGCACCAGATGTGGGCCGCGCAGTATTACAATTTCACGGAGCCGCGCACGCTCATCACCTCGGCCGGGCTCGGCTCGATGGGCTACGGCTATCCGGCGGCGATGGGCGCCAAGATGGGCCGCCCCGACAAGCAGGTGATCGACATCGACGGCGACGGATCTTTCCTCATGAACGTCCAGGAGCTCGCCACCACGCACGTGGAAGGCATTGCGGCCAAGGTGATCATCCTGAACAACCAGCATCTCGGCATGGTGGTGCAATGGGAGGACCGCTTCTACGGCAGCAATCGCGGGCACACCTTCCTCGGCGATCCCAAGGATCTCGGCCGCATCTACCCCGACTATGTGGAGATCTGCAAGGGCTTCGGGGTCACCTGCGAACGCGTGACCCACAAGAAGGATCTGCCGGGGGCCATTCAGCGCCTGCTCGATTCGAAGGAGACTTACGTCCTCGACGTGATGACCCCTTACACCGAGCACGTGCTGCCGATGATTCCCACGCAGATGACTTACAAGGACGTCATCACGGAGTAGAAGTTTCCAAGCCGCGAGGGGGAAGCTCTCGCGGCTTTTTGTTCAAAAGTCTTGCTCGAGCTTCGCGGGCAGGTCGGCTTGCGGCTGGGTCACTTCGACGAGAGCCCAGTCCCATGGCATCCAGCTTTCTTTGCGCCACTTGAAGGAGAAGGGCGCGGTGAGATTCTCGGATTCCTGCATCACAAATTGTGCGATCGGGCCACCCGAGCCCACGATGCGAATTCTTTCCTGAACGACGAGATTTCGGTCATCCCGGAAGAGAATTTCCTCCTCCGGGATCACACCGAGCGCGAGAAAATCCGCAAAGATTTGCGGGAGGTGTTTCAGAATCTTCGGCTTCGTTTGGCCCCACGGGTCTTTGTAGTTCGCGGAAATGAACCCGCCAACCGTGACCCATTTTCGATCCTCGACGGCGCGGAGAAGATTTTTTTGATGCAGGCGCACCTGCCGACCGGGCAACCAATGAAGGGTCGCGAGAAGCAAGGCGACCGCGGCGGAGCCGAGGATGATGCGATCTGCGGAAAGTCGAGGCAACGTGATCACCTTAAGGCGTGCGAAGGATGATCACCTTCACGGGAGAAGACTCCAGATTGGAAAGATCCACCGCGATGATTTTCACGACAGTGCGGCCAATTCGCGGCCGCAGGGTGAGCTTCCATTGTTTGGTTCCCTTGGCGATGGCGAATTTCTCCTGGCCGGTCACCTTGTAGATAACGCGATCGAGGCCCGAGTCGTCACTGGCGGTTCCGCGGAGGATGATACGAGCGCTGTGGGTCTGGAGCTGCGCGCGGCCTCTCAGAGTGAGCTTGGGAGGAGTGATGTCAGCTTTGGGGAGCGATTCGTCGGGGAGGGGGCTGGGGCTGGCGCTGGGAGTGGGCGTCGGGGATGGAGTTTCGGGAGCGACTCGGAAGTCCGCGATGAGGATGGACGTATCCCGGATGGTGGCGGCGTTGTTCGCGGTGCCTTCCTGGCCGGTGGGGGTGCCGAGGTAGTCGAGATTGGGATCGGAGAACCGCAGAATGCGGGTCGCGCTCTTGCGGGAGGCGTCGCCGGTGGAGGCGACAACGGTTACGAAGGCGGCGCCGCTGCTGAGGAAATAGTGGGCGAAAGAGTCGGCGTAGTAGGATGTGGGCGTCGAAGAATAGCTGTCGCGCAGATGGCGGCATCCGTGATTGTGGCCGACTTCGTGGACGAAGGTGCTGGTGGGATTTTTCGCGCGAACGACGTTGAATGCGTTCCTGAGGCCAATGGTGGACTGGTAGTTGACGTTGGAAAGGCCGCCATCGACGTTGCTGTCGATCCACAAGGAAACGATGTCGGCCCCCACCTGGTCGCGGTAGGCGTGCACCTCGTCGATCTTCCCGTCGGCGGTGCTGCGGAGTTCTGCGAGGGCGCGATCCATTCCTTCGCTTGCGGGGTAGTCATAGTCGATCGGGTTGACGGCCACGGCCCGAAGGGTGACCGCGATGTTGGAATCGGAGAGCGCGGTGTTCCCGTCTGTGATGGAGGTCTGGATCTTTGCGCGAATATCAGCGTCGTCGGAGGGAACTCCGACGGCGCCACCTACCGAGACTCGTGCCTGGTCGTTGAAATAGATGGCGATGTCTTCGACGACATTTGCGGGAGCGGCGCGCGCAGTGCGAGAGGTGCTCGGCGGGGTCGTAGACGATGAGACGGTGGTGTCGGAGTCGGTGTCGGAACCACTCGCGCGATCGGCAGCGCATGGAAGGTCGCTGGCGGCGGTGAGTTTCTCGACCCGGATGTTGCCTCCCGGACCGCGGCGGATCTCGAAGTTTCCCAGCTGCGCACCGTGGATCGACGCGTAAATCGCGTCGCCGTGCACGCTGATGGCGACGCGTCCCAGCGGAACTCCATCGATTCGGCCGGCGAGGGCGTGCGCCTTCGTGGCGCGGTCGAGCGATTGTGAGGAGGTGATGGTGACGGGCACAGCGAGATCTGGGGAAAGTTGCAGGGTGATCCGGTCGCCCCGGCGGTAATTCGGAATCGGCCTGGTTCCAAAGACGAGTTCGCGAGTGACTCCCTGATAAGTTGGTGCGGTGGGGGGAATCGGAGAAAGGATCGGGGTGAGATTTGCGGATGCAACCGGGATTGGAGCCGGCGCTGCGGAGGGAGCGGCGGGCAATGGCAGGGCGCGCGCCGAAATGGGGGAGGGAGCTGCGGGGGAGAGAGCCGGCGGGAGCTTTGCGACGGGTGTCGGCGATTCGAGGAGATGAAAGGCTCCGAGGGCAATGGCTGCACCTCCAACCAGCCCGCCAAGAATTTGACCGCCCTTCATCCGGTGGGAGACTTACGTTGCCGGATGCCCCAGGGCAAGGCGCCGAACGATGATGGGATAATTTTCTCGGCGGTCGATAGCCCGTGCGAGCTTGGTCGGCGCGTCACGCGGCCGCTGTGCGCGGAGATGTTTCCTCGCTGGCTTTTCTCGATTTCCGGGGGTGGGCGGCCGGTTTCTTTTTGGAGCCGGCGGCGGCGTGCAGGCCGGCCTTGACCTTCGGATGGGCGGTGCCCGGGCCGAGGAAAACGTGGCCGGAGAAGATCAGGAAGCCGAGGCAGACGGCGTTGATCGTGGCGAAGCGGGCGACACCTTTGCCGAGCCAACCGTCGCCGAGCAGACGGTGTTTCTGGTTCCACGGCTTGAAGAGGTCGTAACCGATGAGCAGGGCGGCGTGGTAGAAGCCGTAGATCAGGAAATTCGGGGCGAAGCCGTGCCAGAGGCCCATCAATCCGAAGCTGAGGCCGTAGCCCAGGTGGGAGGCGTGCTGCGGGCGGGCGAGCCACTTGCGCTTCGTCGCGGTGAGAACGAACCGCATGTAGACGTGATCGCGAAACCACGTGGACAGGCTGACGTGCCAGCGATTCCAGAAATCCTTGATGTTGATCGCGGCAAACGGGCGATTGAAATTTTCCGGCGTGCGGATGCCAAAGAGCAGGCTCGCGCCGACGGCGAAGGCGCTGTAACCGGCGAAGTCGAAGAACAGGAAGGCGCTGTAGGCATACATGTAGGAGGCGATGCCAGGCAGTCCGGCCTGCTCCGTGGCGGGGTCGAGCCAGTATTTCTTGATGAGATACGCGAGGATGAATTTGTAGAGCAGGCCGCGAAAGAGATGGCGCACGGCTTCATCGAGGTCGGCGAGCACCGGCGTGCGGGCGGCGTTGGCGACCCAGTCCTTCTGAAAGCGGCGGTAGCGATCGATCGGGCCGGAGGAGAGCGGCGGGAAGAAAAAGAGGAAGGTGAAGAGCTGCGCGGCATCGAGGGTGGCGATGAGGCCGTCGTCCAGACCGAAGACGACGTCGAGGCTGCGAAAGGTGACGTAGGAAATTCCGAGGAAGCCAAAGGTGCTGTTGCCGGCGAGCCAGGGGAGCATGCGGCAGAGCACAAGCGGCGCGAGGGCGAGCGCGATGGCGGCGTAGAATCCCCAGCGTCGTCGAGCGGAGGAAACGGGCGCGGCGGCGCGGAAGCGAAGGAAACCGTAGGCCACGGCGCCCTGCCAGGCCGCAAAGCCGAGGAAGGAAAGCACGAGATGCGACGATGTGCAGAATTGCAGGACGATCATCACCGCGGAGCAGGCGAGCAGCCAGTAGCGGATGTCGCGCCCGAGGCTGCGAAGAAGCAGGACGGGAAGGGCGAGCGCGGCGAGGGCGCCGAAATAGCCGAGATCGGTGTAGGGAATCACAGGAGTTGGGCGAGCTGGCGGCGGTCGGCCTTGCCGTTGGCGGTCATGGGAAAGCTTTCGAGAAAGCGGAACTTCTTCGGGATCATGTAGGAGGGCAGCCGTTCGCCGAGAGCGCTTCGCAGGGCGAGGAGCAGATCGAGATCGGTGCGGCCATCGCGCGAACGGGGAATCACGAAGGCGGCGAGCAGATCGGGCGTTCCCTGCCCGGTGACGGGGAGGACGACGGCGTCGCAAACGTCGGGCAATTCGCGCAGGTTTGCCTCGATGTCGCCGAGTTCGATGCGGTAGCCGTTGAGCTTGATCTGGCCGTCCATGCGGCCGGTAACGAAGAGCAGGCCGCGCTCGTCCAGCGAGCCCCAGTCGCCCGTGCGATAGGTGCGCAGGCCGTTCGCGAGGCCGAAAACCCGGTCGCTGAGGTCGGGGCGACCGAGGTAGCCGACGCTGACATTGTCGCCGTGGATAACGATTTCGCCCGCCTCGCCGGGAGGAAGGGCTGCGCCGGATTCATCCCGGATCTCGACGCGACCGCCGGGCATGCAAAAACCGACGGGCAGGGCGGGATGGTGCGCGAGGACTTCGCGATCGATGGCGATGGAGGTCATGGCCACGGTGGCCTCGGTGGGACCGTAGGTATTCCACACGGCGGCGGTCGGGAAGCGGGCGAGAAGTTCCGCCGCGACAAACGGGGGCAGCGTTTCGCCGCAGAAGAGGAAGCGACGGACGTCGGGGAGTAGCTCCGCGGAAAAGCGGGGATCGGCCAGGCACATCTGGGCGAACGATGGCGTCGAAACCCAGATCGTGATGCGGGAGCGGGCGAGCGTGTCGGCCAGACGGCGGAGATTCGCGATGTCGTCCTTCGAGATGCTGAAGAGGGTGCCGCCGGTGGTGAGGCTGAGGTAGAGGTCCATCACCGAGAGGTCGAAGGAGAACGGCGCCTGATTCAGGAAGACCTCGCCGGCGGGGGAGAAGCGTTGTTCGGTCGTCATCCACTCGAGGAAAGTGGCGAGGTTTCGCGACGTGATCACGACGCCCTTGGGTTCGCCGGTGCTGCCCGAGGTGAAAATGATGTAGTGCGGATCGTCCGGGCGGCGGACGGGAAATGGGATGGCGGCCGGAGCCGGCTGGGCGAGGATCTCGCGGATGCCTGCTGGTGTGAGGACGAGCGCGCAGGCGGAGGTTTTTTCGACCTGGGCCACGCGGGCCTCGGGCCAGGAAACGTCGATCGGGATGTAGGCGCGCCCGGCTTTCAGCACGGCGAGGAAGGCGACGAGCATCTCGGGCTCCTTGTGCCCCCGGACGACAACGGGAGCTTCTCCCTCGGGGAGGGAGTGGAGGAGGTGCCGGGCGAGATGATCGGAGGCGGTTCCCAGCGCCCCGTAGGTCAACGTTGCGTCTCCACTGAGGTGAGCGGGCCGGTCTGGAGTGCTCCGCACCCAATGGGCGATCTCGGCGAGGATGTCCATGGCCTCAGAACCCCTGATAAATAAAGGCAGGCGTCTTGAAGGAGCCGGAGGAGTAGATGAGGAACACTCCCAGCAGGATGAGGAGGTAGTAAAGCGCGAGCAGGGCGACCCTAGTCCAGCGTGGCGGGAAGTTTGTCATGGTAAAACTGATCGATCAGGCGATTGAAATACATCCAACCCTTCGCGCTCGGGTGGCCCATCTCGTCGTTGAAGAAGGACGGGTCGGTTTCGTGGGTCTCGAAGGTCTCGAAGGGAAAGTGGTAGGGGCGCAGTTTGTCGCGCAGCATCGCGTAGTAGAGTTCCCGATCCACGGGCTTCACGCCGGCCGTCGCGAAAGAGGTCGCGTTGATGGGAATGCTGATGATGAGCGGCTTCACGCCAAGCTCGCGCATCGTGCGCAGGAGGAGGTCGAGGTGATACCACTCGTCCGATCTCTCGAGCATGACCTGAAAGGGCTCGGCTTTCTTGCCGCCGAGTTTGAGGGCGAGTTTCTCGGCCGAGGGACCATTTCCGTCGGGATATTCTTCGGCGAGATCCGCGCTGGAATGCCGCTCGCTGGCGGATTTCGTGAGGTCGTCCCACGCCGGTTTTTGCTTCGGCGTTTTTGCGGGAAGCGAAAGTCCGGTCGGGTGTTGAACGATCTTCGGAGAAAGCGCCAGCGTGGTGGAGCATTCGTCGATCGCATTGAGAAAATCCCCGACGTAGCCGCCCAGGCCGAGGGCGATCCTGTCCTCGAGCGATGGAGTCCTGTCCGTGAGGCGTTTGAGTTCGAAGCGGAGGAATTCGTGTCCGGCGAGAGCCTTGGGATACTTCAGGAACTCCGTTGCGAAGGCGCGCTTCAAATCCGGCGAGAGCGAGCTTTTGAAGATGAGCTCCTCGGCCTGGAGGGCGGAGAAATTTCCCTCGTAGAAGCCAACGCCTTCCTTTTCGGAAAGAAACCAGGTGGGCGAGAGAATGATGACGACTTTGCGACCGCGAATCGCGTCGCCAAGGGCGCCCAGACGATGGGCGATGATGAGCGTCTTCGAGCCGGCCTTTCCGACGATGAACAGACCGAAACCCGTGGGATGCGTCGCGAAAAACATGCGACCGGCGTAGGGGGAATCATTTCGGAATTCGGAGCTGCCGTAGATGGGGAGGAGGTCCTTGTCGGCGAAAGCCTCGCGTTGCAACGCGAGGCCCTGATCCTTGACCTCGAGCATGTCCGAGGCCGTGAGATGGGCCAGCCGTCGGTCGAAGTGAAGGGCGGAGAGCAGCCAGAAGAGTCCGCCGGCGAGCGCCACGGCGAGGGCGCCCGCCGAAAGATGCGGGGCGCGAATCCAGAACGGTGCCGTGGTCGACATGCCGGAAATCAGGGCGTGGGGGAGGCGAGCTTGCGGCGGACGAATTCCTCGATCGCGCGAGGCGTGGCGACATTTTCCTCCTCGATCTCGGTGGGGGCGACCTCGACCGAGAAGCGCTCGCTCAACCCGAGGATCAGGCTGACGATTCCAAGGGAGTCGAGAATGCCCGTCTCCCGGATTTTGAGGTCGGGCGCGGTGCGGAGCTCGTCGACACCGGTGATGGAAATGAGAAGGTCGAGAACTGCGGCGTGCAGTTCCTCGTCAGACAGCGGTCCGTGGATCATGCAAGGATGAGAATGCCACCCGGCTGACCGAATGGTGGCGGCAATGTAGACGCGACTTTTTCGGTCACAACCGGAATTTTTCAGCGACGGAAACTTTCTTTCGAAGCGGTCGCGGCGGTGATTTCTGCGCTGTTCATCCCCGGCAAATCATCTGTTAGTTCTGGACGATGTCTCGATTTGCGCGCGTCCTGCTGGACCAATCCGCCGGCAAGCCGCTGGATTACGGCATCCCGGCGCATCTGGCGGGCCGGGTGCACGCGGGCTCGCGGGTCCGGGTGCCGCTGCGCACGCGGGTCGTCCTCGCGACGGTGCTGACGGTGCTTGAAGAAAGCGATGCCCGGGGAGTGCGCGACGTTGCCGAATTGGTGAACGACGAGGCGCTGGTGCGGCCGGTGCTGATGCGGCTGGCACGCTGGATGGCGGACTACTATTGCTGCGCGGAGGAGGTCGCCATGCGGGCGGTGTTGCCGGTCGTGATTCGCAAGGCGGAACTCGCGCACAAGGAGCAGCTCTTCGTGACACTGGTGCGGCCTCCGGACGAGACGGAGCGGGCAGCCATGGCACGCAAATCGCCTCGACAGCTCGAAGTGATCGCGCGGCTGGAGGAGGCCGGAGAGCCGGTCGAACTGGCGGAACTCGCCGGCCCCGCGGCGCGCGCCCTCGAGAAACGTGGCCTGGTGAGCATCGGGAAGCAGCGCATCGCTCGCGACCCCGAGGGCGAATACCTCCCCTCGAGCGATTTGGCCTTGAATTCCGAGCAGGCCACGGCGTTGCAGGCCGTCTGCGAAGCGATCGACGCCGCGGGCAAGGCGAAGCCGGTGCTCCTTCACGGCGTCACCGGCAGTGGAAAGACGGAGGTCTATTTGCAGGGGCTGCGCCACGCCCTCGATGGCGGGAAAACGGCGCTCGTGCTCGTGCCGGAGATCTCGCTCACGCCACAGGCGGTCGAGCGGTTCAAGTCGCGCTTTGCGTCGATTCAGGCGCACATTGCGGTGCTGCACAGCCACCTCTCGGAGGGAGAGCGGCACGACGAGTGGCACAAGATCCATTCCGGAGGCGCGCGTATCGTGATCGGCGCCCGCAGCGCGATCTTCGCGCCGCTCGAGAACCTCGGGCTGATCGTCGTCGATGAGGAGCACGAGAATTCCTACAAGCAGGACGAGGCGCCGCGTTATCACGCCCGCGACGTGGCGGTGTATCGCGCGTCGCTCGAGAAATGCGCGGTCGTGCTCGGCAGCGCGACGCCGTCGCTCGAGAGCTACCACAATGCGAAGTCCGGCAAATACCGCCTCGTCGAGATGCCATCGCGGATCGACGATCGCAGCATGCCGCTGATCCGCGTGGTCGATCTGCGCCTGCAAAATCGCCAGAAGGGCCAGCAGCAGGTGCTCTCCGCGATGCTTTGCGTCGCCATCGAGCGCCGGCTGGCCGCGGGCCAGCAGACCATCCTTTTCCTCAACCGTCGCGGCTATTCCTCCGCGCTGCAATGCCAGGCCTGCGGCCATGTCGCTCAATGCCCGAACTGCAGCGTGGCGCTCACGTATCACCGCAACGACGAGCGCATTCGCTGCCATCTTTGCGGGCATGCCGAGCGTTCGCCGAGATCGTGCCCGTCATGCCGCGACCCGGGAATTCGGCATTCCGGCTTCGGCACGCAGAAGGTCGAGGAGGCCGTGCGAAAGGTTTTTCCCGCGGCGCGGGTGGAGCGGATGGACGCGGATTCCATGACGCGCAAGGGCGCCTATCGTGAGGCGCTGGATCGTTTTCAGGCCCGCAAGATCGACATCCTCGTCGGCACGCAAATGATCGCGAAGGGTCTGCATTTTCCGAACGTCACGCTGGTCGGCATCGTGAACGCGGACATCGGTCTGCACATGGCGGATTTCCGCGCCGGTGAGCGCACGTTCCAGCTGCTCACGCAGGTCGCCGGTCGCGCGGGACGCGGCGAGGCCGAGGGCGAAGTGCTGGTGCAGACCTTCACACCCGGACATCCGGCGATTCAGCATGCCCGGCACCACGACTTTCTGGGATTCTGGGAGCACGAATCCGATTTTCGTCGGGTGTTCGGTCACCCGCCGTTTCAGCGCTTCGTCCTCGTGACCGTCCGTGGGCCGCACGCCGAGCGCACCGAGTTCACCGCGCAGACGCTCGTGCGGAGGTTGCGCGAAAGTGCCGGGCCGGAGGTTGCGATTGGGGATCCCGCCCCGGCCCCGCTCGCGCGAGTGAAGAACGAGCACCGCTTTCATCTCGCCCTGCGCGGTCCCAGCGCCGTGCGGATGAGCCGGATGGTGCGGGCGGCATTGCCCAAGCTCTCGGCGCCGCGCGAGATCCGCATCTCGGTCGATGTCGACGCGCTGCACTTGCTCTGAGTTCGTGGTTGAGGGTTGATAGCAGACAACATGCAGCGCGTTTTTCGATTTTTCGGCAAAGCCCTCGGCGCGCTCGTGATTCTGGGGATCCCCGCGCTGCTCGTTTATCTCCAGTTCGTGGGGTTCGGCGAGGAGTGGCGCGCCAGGGTTGCCGCTGCGCTGGGCGGCACGAATTTCCAGGTCGAGATCGGCCGGCTGACCTTCCATCCCTTCGAGGGAATCGTCGCGGAGGGCATCACACTGCATCGGAAGGTCGAGCCCGATCGGCAGCTTGCGGAGATCGATCGCCTCATCATTTCGCCGAACCTCGCCGACCTTCTGCGAGGCCGGGTGACCATTGACCGACTCTCGCTCGACAATGCCTCGGCCAACATTCCGTTTGCTGACGACGGTATCCGCCCGGACGTGATTCAGCTTCGCGACATCGGTGCGGATATCTGGAACACGAATGGCCAGATCACGATCAGCCGGGCCGAATGCCGGGTGGAGAATATTCACGTCACCCTTCACGGCCATCTGCTGATGCCGACCGGCGGTGGCCCCTCCAACCCGAGCACGCCGGAGCACCGCGCCTCGCGGGCGGCCTCCCTGCGCGGCGTCCTCGAGATCCTGCGCAAGTTCGAGTTTGCCGAACCGCGGCCCGAGCTCGACATCGCGGTGAGCGGCGATCTGTCGCGCCCGGATTCTCTCGGTGGCGACGCGATCACTTTGCGCACCGGCGGCGTCCGCTACGGCAATCTGAGTTTCG